>JBILXQ010000200.1:0-5463 GCA_044378375.1 Planctomycetota bacterium | reverse complement strand
CAGCATCCTGTTCACCAGCACGCGTTCGGGCAGCTCGCAGCTGTGGACGATGCCGGTGGACGGCGGTGAGCCGCGCCAGTTGACGAACTTTGGCCCCGGGGTCAGCGATCCGGTGCAAAGCGCGGATGGTCGCTACCTTGCGGTGACCACCAGTCTGTTCCCCGAGTGCGGCATCGACGAGGCCTGCAATGCCAAGAACGCCAAAGGTGTCGACAACGGCAAGTTGAAGGTGCATGTGGCGGATGAGTTGCTGTACCGCCACTGGACTTCGTGGGGTGATGGCCGCGCTGCGCACATCGTGTTGGTGGATGCGCGCTCAGGCCAAGTGCTGCGCGATTTGACACCGGGCAAGTGGGAGAGCCCGACCTTCTCCCTCGGTGGCAAGGGCTATGACCTGACACCGGATGGCAAGCACTTGGTCTATGTATGCAATCGCGACAAGGATCAGGCGACGAGCACCAATGCCGATCTGTGGATCGTGCCCACCGAGGGCGAGATCACCGAGACGAGCGCGCGCAACTTGACGGCCGACAACAAGGGTTGGGATGGCAATCCTGTTGTGTCGCCGTGTGGCACGAAGGTGGCGTACTTGTCGCAAGCGACGGCGGGGTATGAGTCGGATCTCAAGCGCTTGAGCGTGGTGGATCTTGCGACCAACGCGGTGACGCGCCTTACGGATCGCAAGAGCTTTGACGACATGATCAACAGCATGGTGTGGACCGCCGATGGTGCCACCTTGGTGTTCGAGGCGGATCACCGTGGGCGCACGCCGCTGTTCCGCGTGCCGAGTGCCGGTGGTGCCAAGCCGGTCGAGCTGTTGCGCGATGGCACGATCAGCGAATACCACCTGACGCCGAACAACGGGATCGTCTACGCGCGGCGCACCATTCAAGATCCGCCGGAGGTGTGGACTTGCGATGCCTATGGCGGTGGTCGCAAGCGTGTCACGACTTGGAACGAGGACCTGCAAAGTGAACTGGACATCCGTCCGGCACAGGAGCTGTGGATCAAGGGCGAAGGCGGCTACGACATCCACTGCTTTGTGGTGACGCCGCATGGCTTTGATCCCACCAAGAAGTACCCGCTGGTGCTGAATGTGCACGGCGGCCCGCAGTCGCAATGGTCGGATGGTTTCCGCGGCGATTGGCAGATCTATGCGGCCAAGGGCTACATCACGGCCTTTGCCAACCCGACCGGTTCGACCGGCTATGGGCAAGACTACACCGATGCGATTGCGCGCGATTGGGGCGGGCGTGTGTACCGCGACTTGATGCGCGTGACGGATGCGCTGGAGGAGTTGCCCTTTGTCGATCGCGGGCGCATGGGCGCGATGGGGTGGTCGTACGGCGGCTACATGATGATGTGGATGCAAGGCCAGACGAACCGCTTTGCGTGCCAGGCCGCGATGATGGGCTTGTACGACATGACGAGCTTCTATGGCGCGACCGAGGAGCTGTGGTTCCCCGAGCATGACTTGGGTGGCGCGCCGTGGGAGAGCGAGGACTACCGCAAGTGGTCGCCGAGCAGCTTTGTCAAAAATTTCAGCACCCCCGCGTTGGTCATCGGTGGTGAGCTCGACTATCGCGTGCCGTACACGCAATCGCTGCAGTACTTCACGGCGTTGCAGAAGATGGGTGTGCCGTCGCGCTTGGTGATGCTGCCGAATGCGGGGCACTGGCCGGCGTGGCATGAGATGGCCTTCTACTATGCGGCGCACCTCGAGTGGTTCGAGCAGTGGCTGGGCGGCGGTGGCGCACCGTGGGAGCTGCTCGATCACATGCGGAATCGCGCGTGGTGAGCGAGGCGACGCCCTTGGATTGGCTGACGCAGGCCTTCGCCGCCGACAGCGAAGTGCCGCTGGAGGTCGCGTTGGTGCGGCTTGCTGCGGCACTTGCGCTCGGCTGCGGCGTGGCCTTGGTGTGCCGCTTGGGCAAGGGCGGGGGACTGTCGTCCCAGCAACGCGGGTTGCTCGCGACGCTGGTCTTGTTGACGGTGCTACTGGCGCTGACGACGATCGTCATCGGCAGCAATGTCGCGCGCGCCTTCAGCATCGTGGGCGCCTTGTCGATCGTGCGGTTCCGTACGGTGGTGTCCGACACGCGTGACACGGCGTTTGTGATCTGCGCGGTGGCGATCGGAATGGCTGCAGGTGCCGGCTACTTTGTTCTGCCCTTGGCCTCGTTGCCGGTGGTGGCTGGCGCGGCGTGGGTATTCCGTCCGCGCGAAGCAGCGGCTCTTTTGGCCGGAGCGACGCACCGTCTGTCGGTGCACAGCACGCAAGAGGCGCAGGGCACAGCAACTGTGAGCGTAGAGGCAGTGCATGCAATGCTGGCGCGCTATCACGCCAGCGGCATCTTGGCCGAGGTCGCCACCACGCGCGCAACCGCTGGAGGCCCGACCAGCCTTGAGCGCTGCTTCGAAGTGCGCCTGCACGACGACAGCGCCTCGCAGGCCTTGGTGCTGGAGCTACAGCAACTGCCCGGTGTCAGCGCCGTCGAGCTGCGTCAAGCGTAGTTGACACAGTTGTTGTGGATCAGAAGGTGAACGACAGCTGCGCCACGGCGCCGAGGCTGTTGTCGTCGATGTACATGCCAGCCACTTCGATGTGGAAGGTGTCGAAGATCGCGAAGCCCGCACCGGCCGTGATTGCGTCGTCTAGGTAGTTCTTGAGGTCGGTCTGATAGCCGGCGCGCAGCTGGACCCACTTGGCGAGATCGAACTCGGCGCCGATGCCCCACATCTGGACATCGTCCTCAAGGCCCACGCTGCCGATGCCGCCTGCGGGTTCCTTGATGCGCTCCTGCGCCAGCAGATCAAGGTCGCTGGCGAGGGTCAGCCAACCGTAGGTCCACGAAGCGCCCGCCGTCAGCGATGGCCCAACCTCGTAGAGGAAGTCCTGCTTGAGGATGGTCTTTGACTCGTAGTCCGATGAGATCAGGTCGCGCGCCATTAAGCCGAAGATGAAGCCATTGCTCGTCTCCAGCGTGGCACCTGCATCTAGGTTGAAGCCGCCGCTATCGTTCAGGTACTCGTCGGCGTCAAAATTGTCATTGTCGTAACTCTCAAGAGTGACGCCGTAGTTGATGGTGTCGATGCGCTGGTACTTGGGCGTGATGCCCACCGAAAGCGGCATGCCGCCGACTTCGTACTGCGTGGCTAGAGAGATACCTGCTTCGGTCTTGACCACGCCCAAAGCACGACCTTTGGAACGCAGAGTGTCGTTAAAGACACCCGTTGTTGCCGCATCTTCGATCGCCTGTGCATCCGTAGGGTCTACCTCCGCGAAGGTGGTTACATCGCCGTAGGACTTGATGTGCAAGGCCCAAGCGAGCTTGTCCGAGGGCATGGCCACGGCGAAGCCGAAGCCCACATCTGCAGTCAGCTCACGCCCATCGAGCCCGCGCAGTTGGTTAGCAAGTGCGTCCAGTTCGCCTTGCGTGGGCACCGCCGCAGCATCGAACTGCTGTTGGATGCGGTCGAACTCATCCACGAACACATCGACATCATCGACAAAGTTCGTCGGATCGTTGGCGAACGCACCCACCACCGGCAGCAACACACCGAAGTCATCGTCCTCCTCAAACCGCGTCAGCAACGCAGGGTTCGCGAAAGCGGCGGCCTTGTACTTGGACGAAGCCACGCCCACTCCGCCCATGGCGGAGTTGCGCGCTTCGAAGTAGTTCTGGGCCGACGCCTGTGCAGCGAACGGAGCGACGAGCAGAGCGTAGGGGAGGTAGCGCTTCATGGTGTGTCTTGAAACAGTGCGGGGATCAGAAGTGGTTCCAGAGGTACTGGTTCGTGACCTCGTGGTGGAACTGCACCTCGCAGGCCTTGACCATCGTGCCCAATGCCTTCGGGCAACGCTCGGCCTGCGCGAGCTTCAGCTCCGCGAACTTGTCATGCACGCGTTCGCCGTACATCTGGCGCATCCACTCGCTCTGCTTGTACAGGCGAATGGCGTCAAAGATGTTGTCCGGCAAGAAGCGTGTGCGCGTGCGCTTCGCCTCGTCCTTGGCATCGGCCTCGGGACCTTCAAAGCCCGTGCGGAACACCGTGTACAGCGTCATGTAGATGTTCGTGTCCGGGCCCACCGAGCGCACTTCGATGCGCGCGCTCTTCTCGTTGCCGATGGGGATGCGGATCATCGAGCCGCGATCGACGGGCGAGACCTTGATCTGGTTCGGTGCCTCGAAGTGCGGGTCCAAACGGCGGTAGGCGTTGACGCTGGGGTTCAGGATCAAGCACATGTCCGAACCGCTGTTCAGGATGCGATCGATGAACTGCCATGCGAGCTTGGACACACCGTCCTGGCCCTTCTTGTCATAGAAGAGGTTGGTCTTGCCCTTGCCGACCGAGATGTTCGTGTGCGCGCCCGAGCCGTTGATGCCCACCACCGGCTTGGGCAGGAACGAAGCGGTCATGTCCATGCGCGCGGCGATCTGGCGGCAGAGCAGCTTGTAGAGCTGGAACTGGTCAGCTGCGATCAACGCTTCGGAGTACGAGAAGTTCATCTCGAACTGGCTCGGCGCCACTTCGGGGTGGTCCTTCTCGTTGGTGAAGCCCATGGCGCGCTGAGCTTCGGCGGCGGCATCGATGAACTTGCGCAACGGATCGCTCGGCAGCGAGTGGTAGTAGCCACCGGTCGAGACATAGTCGAAGCGACCCACTTCATGGAAGTGGCGCTCGGCATCACGGCCCTTGAAGAGGAAGCCTTCGATCTCGTTGGCTGCGTAGCAGATCGAGCCGTCTTTCGCGAAGCGCGCGGCAAGGTACTGTTTGAGACGGCCGCGCAAGTCGCCTTCGTAGGCGTTGCCATCGCGTCCGAGGACCTCGCCAAAGACGAGCACTTTGCCCGCACCGAAGACATCGGAAGGCAACCAATAGAACGCGGCCCAGTCGATGGCCAAGCGCAAGTCACTCTCGGCCTGCACCGAGAAGCCGCGGATCGAGCTGCCGTCAAAGGTCAGGTTGTCGTAGCTCTTGATCAGGAACTTCTTGTCGTAGTCCAGCATGTGCAAGCGACCTTCGAGGTCGGTGAAGCACACGGTGACGGCTTTGATGTCCTTCTCGCTTTCGAGGTACTTGATGCGCTCCTTCTTGAGCTTCTCGGGGTCCACGCGGTCCAGGCGTTGGGCCTTGGCTTGGAGGTTGAGTTCCTCCATCTTGTCGTAGGGGATCTCGAGGAAGGTACGCAGAGAGGTGGGCTGGATCATGGGGGCTGATTCCGACACGCCTAGGTTAGTGACGGCGTTCATTAGGCTTGCCGGACGGTCCGTAAGCCTAACCAAAGCAAATTTTAGAGTACAACAAGAATCAGGAACGCGGATGGGCCCGTTCGTAAACCTCGCGCAGGCGCTCGATCGACACATGCGTGTAGATCTGCGTCGTGGTCAGGTGGGCGTGGCCTAGGAGCCCTTGCACGCTGCGCAAGTCAGCGCCAGCGTCCAGCAGATGGGTGGCGAA
>JBILXQ010000289.1:0-4235 GCA_044378375.1 Planctomycetota bacterium | reverse complement strand
GTCGTAGGAGCGAATGCCTTTGAGGACGAATTGGCTCTCTTCGCAGATGTCAGTACAAGCTGCGCGCAGCTCTTGCTGCCGCTGCACTATGTGGTGCTAGCCGATCCGCTGCGCGCCCCTTCCGAGCGCCTGTGGCGCTTGCTGTGCACACCTGCAGAGCAAGGCTCTGCCGATGCCTCATGAGTGCTGCGCGCGTTGCCATTCTTGGAGCAAGCAACATCGCACTCGCCATGCCGCAGCTATGTGCTGCGCTTACACAGCACGGTGTGCAGCGCGTGGACTTGGTGTGTGGGCATGGACGCAGTTATGGCCTGCGCTCTAGCATCCCGCTGCGCTCGCTGCCGGCGATCTTGCAAGCACCTCTGTGGAGCGAACTGCCGGCTCAGACTGGCCTGCAAGCTGCACTCCTGACCGATGTTGGCAATGATCTTGTCTACGGGGTGCCCAACACGACCATTCTCGCGTGGGTGAACGAGGCGGCCACGCGGCTAGAAGCCTGTGGCGCGCGCATTGTGCTCGGCGGTGTGCCCCTCGCTTCGTTGCGCCGACTCACGCGCCGCCGCTTCGAGCTGGTGCGACGTGTCCTGTTTCCTTTCCATCCGCTGCGCTTCGAGCATGCGCAAGCGCAGATCGAAGACTTGCAGCACGCGTTGCTGGCGCTGGCGCAGCGAAGGTCTTGGCAGGTGTTGGAGCCGCGTGCACAGTGGTACGGGCTTGACCCCATTCATGTGCGGCGCCGGTGCAGGCCGGAGTTCGCGGCGATGGTGGCGCAACAGCTGCTGCCCACGCGGGAGGCTGGCACGCAGCCGGTCGAGGTCACGCCCGTAGACCTTGTGCGCTTACGCCTCCTGCGGCCACGCGAGGAGCGGCTCGCAGGCTGCACGCGGCATGGTTCCGGCCAGATCCGCCTGTCTGGTGGCCTAGAGGTGGTGTGCCACTAACGGCGTGTCGCTAAGCTGCGTACTCCACGCCATGAACGCCAAAAGCTCCGCGACCCCGTCCAGCTCCCTCCCCGCTCTTGCTGTGCGCCTTGGGGCTGCATGGCTTGCAACAGGAGCTTTGTTCAAGCTGTTTGCGGGCTCGCCGAAGCTGTTGCCGCCTTTGGTGGTCGATCTGTCGCCCTTCGACCTCGACTTGACTTTCCGGCTCGTGATCGCCGTGGAACTCGCCTTGGTCGTCGTGGCCATCCTGCGGCCTCGTGCAGCCTGGTTGCCTCTCGCGCTGCTCTTCGCCTTCTTTGAAGTCGTACTCGTGTCTCAAGCGCTAGCAGGCGCGGAGTCGTGCGGCTGCTTGGGTGACACGGTCAAGATGCCGCCGGCGATGATGATGGCGATTGATGGCGTGTTGTTGCTCGGGATTCTAGGTACGCGGCCGTGGCGCGCGTGGGCCGGCACCCCGCTGTTCACCACTGGCACTTTGGGTGCATGCGCGGCCTTGGGGGCCCTCGTGTTTGCCGCGCCGTGGTTGGTGATTGCCGGAGCCACCTCCGCCACCACGCCCACCCCGAACGGCGCGGCGGCTCCGCAAGCGCGCTACCAAGTGTGGGAGCCCGCGACCTGGGTCGGAAAACTGGTCTACGACATCCCCGAACTCTCCAACCACATCCCGGCTGAGGCGCTGCCGACCGATGGCCTGATCGTTCTCTGGCGCGCGAGTTGCGATCACTGCAAGGATCACCTCGCCAAGTTGCGCAGCGAGGACAAAGGGGCCCAGCCGATCCTGTTGCTGCAGTTACAAGATGATTTGAAGTCGACGGCGGTGGTGGAGACTTTTCCGGAAGGGGCGCACGTGACGCGCTTCCAGACGCCGGCGGGGGTGGACATTGTGGTGCAGACGCCGTGGGATGTGATGGTGGCGGGGGGCGTTGTGACGGCGGCGGTCGAACAACGCTAATCCGATACTGGTCCAGCTCAGTGTGCACGGGGTAACTGCGACCTCGTGCAACTCCCCTTCCCCACAAAGATTTAGGCGCGCGTCAGCGCGACATAACGAGCCAGGCCTCAGGCTGGGTGCGCTACTGCTCTGGAGTGGAACGCTCTACGAGACTAGGTGCAGGGCTGACCTACGAAAGCTGAATCTGCGCCGTGCACACTGAGCTGGGCCAGTATCACTTCAACGCAACCGCATACGCCAACCACCCCGCGCAATCCCGCCCCAACTTGCCCTTATCATCCCGATAGTAAATCCCGCTCCCCGACAACTCCTTGCTGCTGTGGTCCGTCCCCTCGAACCACGACTGCACATCGCGGAACCCCGCCTCCCGCAGCACGTCCTTCACCTCGGGCAAGGTCCACAAGCGCCACTCATAAGTAAACGCGCGCTTGAGCTGCGTACCGTCCTTGAACTTGAAGCTGATGTGGCAGCGGTAGTCCGCGCTACCGGGCAAGTAGAGCGCCTGCTCCCACAAATAGGTGAAGCCCGCGTCGATGGGGCGCTTCTCCACCATCTCCTCCGGAGCCTCCAAACCGCCGTAGATGTCCATCAGGAACATCCCGTCGGTTGCGAGGTCCTTGCGCACGCGCTTGCAGTAGTCCAGCAAGGTCGGGCGGTCCTTGAACACCCACCACGAAAAGTTCTGAGCCAAGCGCAGGTCGTGCTTGCGCTTCGAGGCCTCGCGCACATCGCCTTGGTGCAAGGTGACGCGCTGCGCTGCCTCACCGAGCGGTGCAAGATTGTGTTCGCGTCCCCAGGCCAAGGGCTCGGGGTCCAAGTCATAACCGTCGGCGGTGTGCTGCGCCCCCAACTTGACCCACTCGGCGGAGAGCTGCGCGGTTCCGCAAAAGTCCTCGCGCATGCTGAGCGCCTCGCGACCGCGCAACTTCTTGAAGATGCGCGCCGCCAGCTTCACATCATGCTCCGCCGACTGCACCGCGAGTTGGTACAGCTCGTACTTGTCGGCCGTGCGGGCTGTGAATCGCTTGCGAGTTGCGGAACGCTTGGAGGTCGTCATAGGGCGCGCGAGTCTACCGCCGCGCACCCGGCCGTGTCGGCACTCGTCCCGGAAGCCAGAGCGGCTCGACGCTGCCATCCGCCACCATGCGCACCGCGTGCAACGCTTCGCGCGTCGCCAACTCAAGGTGCTCGAAGTCGATCAAAGCCACCTCATCCGACACATGGTGATAGTCCTTGTGCAGGTTGTAGGAAGACAGCGTCTGCCCCACGACCCCACGCTTCACGAACGCGTAGTTGTCCGAACGCTCAAAGAAACTCTGGTCCGGATACGGGTCCGGCACAATCGCGAGACCCGCGGCGCTGTAGGCCGCTTGCAAGTTGGTGCGATCGTGTCCGGTGAACCACAACTTGCCCACGCCGCCGGCTTTGGGATCAGGCCGCCCCACCATTTCGAAGTTGAGGTTGGCCACCGTCTTGTCGAGCGGGGCCAAGGGATGATCAAGGTAGTACTCGGTGCCCAAAAGACCGATCTCTTCCGCCGTCGCAAAGAACACCAACACATCGCGCGCAGGTGCCTCGCCAGCAGCCAATGCGCCCGCGATTTCGAGCATCATGGCGCAGCCGGAAGCGTCGTCGTCGGCACCATTGTGAACGCGGTCCGCGCCCTCGGCCGCTCCTGCGTCGAGCCCGATGTGGTCATAGTGCGCCGAGAGGACCAACGCTGTCTCGGCCAGTTCAGGCCGCTCCTTGGTGCCCACACCGTCGATGCGCCCGATCACATTGCGACAATCCATGCGCTCGACCACGACCTTGGTGTCGAGCGACAAAGTCGCGTCCTTCGCCTGCTGCAGGGCTTCCAAGAGCGGGCCGTTCGCGCGCACGATGAACGGTTGGTCCTGACGCGCGATCGGCTTGTCGATGCGTTCCATACGCGAGCGCAGTTCGCTGCGCGGGCGACCCGTGCCCTTTTGGCCGCGCGTAATGATCAGGCCGAAGCCTTGGCCTTCGCCGAGTTTTTTGGCGGCCAGCCACTCACGCCTCTGGCCGGCGGAGCCATCGAGCACCAAAGCCACCTTGGGATCTGCCGCCTCCGGCAGCTGCTCAGGCGCACTCACGTACACCAACCGCAAGTCCTTGACCTCGAGCGGCTGGGCTTGGATCTCATAATCCACGCCGAGGGCAAAGGCGCGCGTCACTCCCGCGATCGTAAGGCTGAGCTCCGGCATCGCCGTCGCACGACCGCGCTCCATGGGAACAACCTGGAACCAGCTGGCTTCGGGTCCACCAGGCTTCAGGCCAGCCAGTTGCATGCGCTGGGCGAGGTGCTCGGCGGCCTTGCGAAT
>JBILXQ010000199.1:0-5495 GCA_044378375.1 Planctomycetota bacterium | reverse complement strand
GCAGGAGCTCGCCCCCTGGCTCTACATCGTGTTCGCTGGTGCGCTGGTCTCGGCCATTCTGTCGACCGTCGACTCGAACCTGTTGGTGTGCAGTTCGCTGCTGTCGCACAACTTGCTGTTCCCGTTGCTGGAACGCCGGCAAGGACACATCAGCGAGCGTCACAAAGTGCGCTATGCGCGTTGGGGCGTGGCCGCCTTTGGCGCCGCAGCGTGGTTGCTGGCCTTGAACGCCGATGGTGTGTTCGCACTGGTCGAACAAGCGAGTGCCTTCGGCAGCTCGGGCATCTTCGTCGCCGTGGTCTTTGGCTTGTACACGCGC
The DNA here is from genome assembly GCA_044378375.1 of Planctomycetota bacterium. GTDB lineage: Bacteria > Planctomycetota > UBA1135 > UBA1135 > SXXH01. The sequence goes on along the minus strand of JBILXQ010000199.1, from coordinate 5,176 downwards.
TTCGGTGGCGCGCACAGCGCGGTCTTCGCCTTGGTGTCAGGTACGCTTGTCTATGTCTACGGCACATGGGCCGAATGGGAGACACCGTACTTGGCCTCGTTGGCCACAGCTCTCGCGGGGTATGTGTTGCTTGCCCTAGCTAGCCCAAAGGCGCGAGCAGAGCAGTAGCCGAGCGCGTGCCCGGCCCTGTGACCTCGGCATACACGCGCTCAAAGTTCCCACCGAGCACCTTGGCGACCTCTTCGGCCTTCCAGCCGCGCGCCAAGAGCTGTCCAGCCAAATTGACATAGCAGGACGCGTCTTCCAGACCTTGCGGTGTGCGGCCAATGCCATCGTAGTCGGAGCCGAGGCCCACATGGTCGATGCCGGCGACCTCCACTGCATGCTCGATGTGCTCCACCACGGTGTCGATGGACAACGGGCTAGCATGGGCTTGCAGCCATTCTCCTTGACGCAAGAACACCTCAGTGTCGTTGGGGCCTTGGATCGCTTGATAGCGCGGATCTGCGCGCAAACGCGCATCTTCCTGTTGAGCCTCGTCCTTCAAGAACGCGGTGCAGAAGACGATGCCCACCACGCCACCATTGGCCGCCAAGGCGCGTAGCTGGTCATCGTCTAAGTTGCGTTGATGGCCGTGGATCACCTTGCAACCCGAGTGGCTGGCGATCACGGGTTTGGTGCTGGCCTCAAGCGCGTCGTAGTACGAACGTTCGCCCGCGTGCGAGAGATCGATCATCATCCCGAGCTCGTTCATCTCACGAACGACACGCCGCCCGAAGTCATTCAAACCTGCGGGCGTGCCATCCGGCACATTGCCCTGACAGCTGCGAATCCAAGACAAGTGGTTGTTCCACACCAGCGTCAACACACGCACTCCGTGGGCATGAAAGGCGTGCAAGTTGTCGAGGTCTTCCTCGATCGAATGGCCACCTTCGATGCCGGGAATGCCTGCGATGAGGCCGCGTGCGCGCGCCGCTGCGCGCAGCGATGCGTTGCCGCCCCACGCGAGCTGTTCGGGATGCGCAGCCAACAGCGCATGGAACTCTCCCAGCAACGCGCGCGTGCGCGCCAATGCACCACCAGGGCCCTTTGCAATGTGCTTGGGGTCCACCCAGTTCACCAGCACCACGGAGCCCAAGCCGCCTTGCTTGCCACGCACCAAGTCAAGATGACCGGCCGTCTCCGACCCTAAATCGTGGCCCAAGTCCAACTGGCGCTGCAGTGAGTCCACATGCGCATCGAACACAGGCTGACGCGCACACAGCTCACGCGCGGTTTCCATGGGGTGCACCATAGCTGGGATAGTAGCGCCCGACGCCGCGAGTCTCGCTCTTATCGGGATTCCGTAGCGCGTTCGGGGTGGTGCATGCGACAATACCGCATTCGATGCAAGACGAAGCACAACAAGAGCAGACCGCTACGCCGGCTGGATTCGCAGCGCTGGGCTTGAAGCCTGAACTCGCAGCCGCAGTCGCGGCGCTGGGCTATGAAGAACCTACGCCCATCCAGCGCGAGTCCATCCCCGTGTTGCTGGCGGGCCGCGACTTGTTGGGCCAAGCGGCGACAGGCACGGGCAAGACGGCGGCCTTCGCCTTGCCGTTGCTGCACCTGACAACGGGCATGGAGCTCGAGCGCAACAAGCCGCGCGCGCTCGTGCTGGTGCCGACGCGCGAGCTGGCGATGCAGGTCGCCGAGGCCGTGCACAAGTACGGCAAGGCCTTGGGCGCCAGCGTGCTGCCGATCTATGGCGGTTCGTCCTTTGGTCAACAGGCACGCGTGCTGGACCGCGGTGTCGCTGTGGTAGTTGCAACACCTGGCCGCGCGGTGGACCACCTGACGCGCGGCACCATGGATCTCTCGCAAGTGCGCTGCGTGGTGCTTGACGAAGCCGACGAGATGCTCGACATGGGCTTCGCCGATGACTTGGAAGCGATCCTGTCGCGCGCGCCCGCAGGCCGCCAAACAGCGCTGTTCTCGGCCACGATGGCCGAGCGCATCCTCGGCTTGGCGCAGAACCACCTCAAGAACCCGGTGCGCATCGCCATCGCACGCGAGCGCAACAAAAACGAAGAGGTGCAGCGCGTCAAGCAAATGGCCTACATGGTCAAACGCCCGCACAAGTTGGAGGCGCTGGCGCGCGTGTTGGACATGGAGTCGCCGACAGCGACCATCGTGTTCTGCCGTACGCGCGTAGCTGTGGACGAAGTCACCGAAGCCATGGGCGCACGCGGTTGGCGCGCCGAAGCGCTGCACGGCGGCTTGTCGCAAGACCAACGCGAACGCGTCTTGTCGCGCTTCCGCGAAAGCCGCATTGACCTGCTCGTGGCCACCGATGTCGCTGCGCGCGGTTTGGACATCGATCACTTATCACACGTGGTCAATTTCGATGTGCCGATCGACCCGGATGCGTATGTGCACCGCGTGGGCCGCACCGGACGTGCCGGGCGCGAAGGCGTCGCCATCACCTTCCTCGACCAGCGCGAACAGCGTTTGCTGCGCAACATCCAGTACGCCACGCGCATGCGCATCGACTTGGCCAAGATGCCGTCCGCTGCGGACCTTGAGCGGCGTCGCCGTGAGATGACGCGCGCGGCGGTGTTAGCTGCGCATGGCAAGCAGGACAACCCCGAGTTCCGCGCCATGGCGGCCGAGATGGCCAGCGGTGTGGATCCCATCGAACTCGTGGCAGCGGCACTTGAGCTGCTGCATCGCGCTGAACACGGCGAGCTCGCTGCCAGCGACAACGACTATGACTTTGCGCTCGAGCCGCAAGACGCCAACCACAAGCTCAAGAATCGCCCTGAGCGCGAGCGCCCGCAACGCGGGCCCAAGCCTGCGGCCCCGGCTGGCCCACACAGTGACGATGACCGCAGCGTGGAAGGCCCCACAGGTGTAGCTCGCCTCTTTGTAGGCGCCGGGCGCTTCCAAGGGTTGCGTCCAGGTGACTTGGTAGGCGCCATCACAGGCGAAACGGGCCTGCCGAACAGCGTGATTGGTCCGATTCGGATTGCCGAGCGGTTCTCGCTGGTCGAAGTCTTGGGCGAACATGCACACCAGATCGTGGAAGCCTTGCGCCACACCAAGGTGCGTGGCTTGAAGCTGAACGTACGTTTCGACCGCGAAGGGTAGACTGAGGGGGGCGAGGCCCCCCCATGCGCGCACTGTTCTGCCTTTTCACCGTCGCCGCCTGTCAAGCGGCTTTGACGCTGGCTGTGGCCCAGTCGTCCCTTCACGCCCTGCGATCCAGCAGCGGCGCCGGCGGCTTGCATGGGCGCATCAGCGTCCCCCTCGATGATGACGCGCTAGGCGCCGCGAGCACGCCCGCCGATGTTGGTCAAGCGGGCTTTACAGTCGAGTTCTGGATCAAGGGCGCGCTCACCGACAACCCAGGCACCACGACTGATGGACCGGGCACCTATGCCGATGAGCGCTGGAAACAAGGCCGCATCGTGCTCGATCGCGGCATCGATGTGGGCTCCGAGCGTGAATGGGGCGTGGCGCTGGCGCAGGGACGCGTGCGCTTTGGTGTGGGCAAAGGCGATGGCGCCAACGCCAATGCGGCGGCCACAACGCTCGAGGGCGCTGTGAATGTGCTGGATGGCGCGTGGCACCATGTAGCGCTGGTGCGCACAGGTCCCGCGCCCCGCAGTTGCTGTATTGCGGGTTCTCTTCTGATCTATGTCGACGGAGTTCTCGATGCAGCCAGCAGTGGAGGCTTGTCTACTGCAGATCTGTCCTACCCCGACGGCGGTGGACTGGGCGAACGCGCACGGCACTTGATGCTGTTCGGCGATCGCGCGCAGCCACCGCAGGCGGCACCCTTCGTCGGCTCGCTCGACGAGCTGCGCCTCTGGAGCATCGGGCGTTCACCGGCCGAGATTCAGGCTTGGAAGAACCGTGTACCGCAAGTTGAAACAGCGCGTCTCGTGGCTTCGTGGCGCATGGATGATGGCAGCGGCATCACACTGAATGATGTGTCCGGCGCAGGCGCACCGCAGGGCTCCTTTGAGCAAGCTGCGGGCGGCGGCCTGACTTGGGAAGCGTATGCAGTCGCGCCCGATCGCACCGCCCCTGTTGCAGGCGATTCGTTGCCAGACGGCTGGCGGCGCGCGCTCGTGTCCGATTCACTTGACGAAGCCACCACTGTGGTGTGCTTGCGCGATGGACGCGTGCTCGTAGGAGAGCGCGATGGAAGCATCAAGGTCGTCGCCGGTGGCGTGCTGTTGCCGACCGAGCTAACGCAAGTCCCAAGCGACACATCGAACGGTGAACGCGGGCTGATGGCGCTTGCAGTAGCTAGTGACTTTGCTGCCACGCAGCACCTTTACTGTTATGGCACCGCGCCGAACGCCAAGAACCGCATCGTGCGCTACACGCTGCAGGGCAACGGCATCGTGCCCGGCAGCGAGAGTTTAGTGTGGGAGTGCCCTGTGACCGCGCAACTCGGCCACAACGGCGGTGGCTTTGCGTTTGGTGGTGATGGACGCATCTACCTTGCGCTTGGTGAGCACTACACCTCACCCTACTCGCAAGACCTGACGACTCCGCTTGGCAAGCTGCTGCGCATGGAGCGCGATGGAGCCGTGCCGACCGACAACCCCTTTGTGAATGTGCCCGGTGCCGAAGGCCGCGTGTGGGCGCTAGGGTTGCGCAACCCCTTCCGCTTGTCGACGGATCCACTCACGGGCACGGTCTGGATCGGTGATGTAGGCGGCAACAGTCCGCAAGCATGGGAAGAGGTCAATCGCGCTGTTGGTGGGGCTAACTACGGCTGGCCAGCGCAAGAAGGCAACAGTTGCTCGACCGGCGATTGCTCAACCTACACCACACCCGTGTGGTCCTTGCGTCACGATGATCGTGTGCGCGTGCCCGTGGTCGGACGCGCGGGCGTGATCCTTGGGCCTGTGGTGCGGCACCCAAGTTGGCCGGTCGAGACGCAAGGCAATCTGCTGGTGGCCGACTATCCCAACCGCAGCCTGCGCCGTGTGGTGCTGGATGCCGCGGGAGTGGTCGTAGCCGATCCGCTGTTCCTTGCCTCGCCCGAGGCGAGCACGCTGACGGACCTTGATTTTGCGCCGGATGGCACGCTGTGGACCACGACCTATGGGCCATTGTGGAGTGGCTCTACAGAGCGTTCGTCGTTGCACAAGATCGAACGCTTGAGCACCGGCAACCA
>JBILXQ010000198.1:0-5501 GCA_044378375.1 Planctomycetota bacterium | reverse complement strand
GTTCTCGGATGACATCGCTTTCCGCTTTTCGAATCGCGGGTGGCATGAGTGGCCGTTGACCACGGAGAAGTTCAGCTCGTGGTTGGCCGGCGTGGATGAGGACGATGCTTTCATCGGCTTGTTCATGGACTACGAGACTTTTGGTGAACACCAGTGGGCCGATACAGGCATCTTCGACTTCATGAAGTCGTTGCCGCAGGCCTTGCTGGCGCACAAGCGTCTCTCGTTCCGCACGCCGGGCGAAGTTGCTTTGCAGCACGATCCTGTGTCGCGCCTGTCCATCCCGCGCCCCGTGTCGTGGGCCGATGCCGAGCGCGACATGACGGCTTGGTTGGGCAACCCGATGCAGCGGTCCGCTCAAGAAGCGCTCTACGCGACCCTGCCCACGATGCGCGCCCTTGAGCAGCGCGGCGATGTCTCATGGTTGGGATCGTGGCGCAAGCTATCGACCTCGGACCATCTCTATTACATGTGCACGAAGTGGTTCAGTGACGGTGATGTGCACAAATACTTCAGTCCGTATGCCAGTCCGCACGATGCGTTCATCACCTTCATGAACGTCCTCGATGACCTCTCGCGCCGCGCCCAAGCGGCGTTGGAGGTCCAGACTGGCGCAGACGACGCAACCGCAACGGAAAGCAAGACGCAGTGAGCCTCCCCAACACCCTGTTCGAAGTCAGCTGGGAAGTGTGCAACAAGGTTGGCGGTATCCACACCGTCATCTCGACCAAGGCGCGGACCTTGGTCGAAGGTCTGGAAGACAACTACATCGCGGTCGGTCCGTGGTTGTTGACCGGCGGCGAGCCGAATCCGGCCTTTGAAGAGGAGTTCTGCTGGACGGAGTTCTGCGATGCTTGCCGCGCCGATGGCATTCCGGTGCGCGTGGGGCGTTGGAACATTCCCGGTCGCCCACGCGCCATCTTGGTGGAGTTCAGCGGTCTGTACTCCAAGAAGGACGACATCTTGGCGCGCTTGTGGGAGGACTGGAAGGTCGACTCACTGAGCGGTGGTTGGGACTATGTCGAGCCGGTGCTCTTTGGTTGGGCTGCTGGCAAAGTCATCGAGCGCTGGCGTGAAGCGCATCCCGCGCCGCAAAGCGACTCGTGTGTGGCGCAGTTCCACGAGTGGATGACGGGCTCGGGTCTGCTGTACTTGAAGAAGCAAGTGCCGCAGGTGGGTACGGTCTTCACCACGCACGCCACGATCTTGGGCCGTTCGATCGCGTCGACCGGCAAGTTGCCGGAGGACGGACTCGCCGGGCGCACGAGTGACGAAGCGGCCAAGCAGCACAACATCACCGCCAAGCACTCGATCGAGCAAGTGTGCGCGCGTGAAGCGGACGTCTTCACCACGGTCAGCGAGGTCACTGCTTCGGAAGCGGAGCTGTACTTCGCGCGTCGCGCGAGCCCGCTGTTGCCGAACGGCATCGACTTGTCGGTGATCGATGAGATGTGCGGTGCTGTGACACCGGCACAGGCGCGCACGAAGCTGGGGGAGTTGGCCGCACGTTTGACGGGCGAGGATTGCAGCGATGCGGCCTTGCTCGCGACCTCCGGCCGTTATGAGTTCCACAACAAGGGCATCGATCTGCTGTTGGAAGCAGCAGCCAAGCTGAATGCCAAGCCTGGCCGCAAGGTCGTGCTGTTCGCGATGGTGCCTGCGGGTCAATCCGGTGTGCGCAGCGAGCTGCTGGAGCGCATGAAGCATGCGCCTTCCGAAGCACGCGGTTCGCTTGGCATCGCCACGCACAACTTGTTCGATCCTGACAACGATCCCATTCAGCGTCGTTGCAAGGAACTGGGCCTGACCAACCAAGCGGGCGCGCGTGTCAAGGTTGTCCAAGTGCCGATCTACTTCGACACCAAGGACGGCTTCCTCGACATGCCGTACGAAGCTGTGTTGCGGGCCTTTGATCTGTCGGCCTTCCCATCGTTCTATGAGCCGTGGGGCTACACGCCGGAAGAAAGCCTGGCCGTGGGTGTGCCCACGATCACCAGCGATTTGGCGGGTTTTGGGCGTTGGGCGCAAGAGAAGCGCTTCGGTCCCGAGCATGGTGTGGTCGTGTTGCCGCGCGAAGAGCGCGCGCGTCGTGGCCAAGACGGATTCATGGAGGCCGCACACGAGCTGGCCGAACACTTGGAGCGCATGCTGGCCGATGGCCGCGACCGCGTCGACATGGTCAAGGCCTGTCGCGACACCGCGCAAGCTGCAGCGTGGAGTGACTTGGTGCGTCGCTATCACGAGGCCTTCGAGTCGGCGGCCAAGCTCGCAGCCAAGCGTGCAGGCGCCACGAGCTTTGCGATGCGCCCGGTGCGTTCGATCGAGCTGCGTCCGGTGCAGCAAGGCGCGCGTCCGCACCTTGTGAGCTTTACCGTTGCCGCCACCTTGCCCAAGTCCCTGCAGGGGCTGGAGCGTTTGGTGCACAACTACTGGTGGTCGTGGGATCCCGAGGCGGCCCAGTTGTTGTCGGAGCTGCAGGACCGTGGTGCCCACGAAGACAAGTGGAAGCGCTACGACCACAACCCGATTCCGTACTTGCGCGATCTCTATCCGGACGACCTGCAAAAGCGTTCGAGCGATCCGGCGTTCGTCGAGCGTGTGGAGCGGGTGTTAGCTCGTTTTGACGCCTACATGGCTCAGCGTCCGACGCCTATCGGCGTGTCTGGCGGGGCTATCGATGAGCGTCACCCCGTGGCGTACTTCTGCGCCGAGTTCGGCATTCACGAGTCGCTCAAGATCTACTCGGGCGGTCTGGGCATTCTTGCCGGCGATCACCTCAAGAGTGCCAGCGATCTGGGCTTGCCCTTGGTGGGTGTGGGCCTTTTCTATCGCAAGGGCTACATCCGTCAGCGCGTGACGGCTGCTGGCGACCAAGTGGCCGGCGAAATCGACAACGATCCGCGCGACTTGCCGCTTGAGGCGGTGCTCGATGACCGCGGTCGTCCGTTGCATGTCACCTTGCAACTGCCGAGCTCGAACTTGGTGTTGCGCGCATGGAAGGTGCAGGTCGGGCGTGTACCGCTCTACCTGCTCGACTCGGATGTACCCGAGAACCGCCCCGAAGACCGCGAAATCACGCGCCAGTTGTATGGCGGCGATCACGAGATGCGCCTGCGCCAAGAGATTGTGCTGGGGCGCGGTGGTAAACGTCTTTTGACGCGCCTCGGTATCCACCCGTGCGCCTTCCACATCAACGAGGGCCACGCGGCCTTCTTGGTGCTCGAGCGCGTCAGTCGGTTGGTGCGCGAGCACGGCTTGACCTACGACGAGGCGCGTGAGTTCGTGCGTGCCACGACCGTGTTCACCACGCACACGCCGGTGCCTGCGGGCCACGACCGCTTTGGTGAAGAGGTCATGCGCCGCTACTTCAGCGACGCGCCGAGCTGGGTCGGCTTGCCTTGGGATCGCTTCTGGGCGCTGGGCACGGCCGAAGATGACCGTGGGAGCTTCAACATGACCTACCTTGCGATGAACTTCGCAGGTGTGGTCAATGGTGTGTCCAAGCTGCACGGCGCGGTGTCGCGTGATCTGCTGCATCCGTTCTGGCCGCGGCTTCTGCGTGGCGAGGTGCCGGTGGGTTCGGTAACGAACGGCGTGCACTTGCCGACTTGGACGAGTGGGGCCTTGACGGCCATGCTCGGTGCCAAGGGGCGCACCGTGGAAGGTGCCGACTTCGTCGCTGGCGCAGCCAAGCTGACCGACGCACAGCTGCTGGGCTTCCGTCGCGAACGGAAGAAGGCCTTGATCGAGCACATGCGCGAGCGCATCGAGGAGGCGCACTCTCTGCGTGACGACTCGGCCTCGTTGACGGCCAAGATTGTCGCGGGCCTCAAGGATGCGGAAGACGCGTTGTGGATCGGCTTCGCACGCCGTTTCGCGCCCTACAAGCGCGCCAACTTGTTGTTCCGCAACATGGCGCGTCTGGCCACGCTCTTGTCCGAGACGCGGCGCCCCGTGCGCATTGTGTTCGCGGGCAAGGCGCACCCCAAGGATGTGCTGGGCCAAGAGATCCTCAAGCAGGTCGTCGAGTTCACGCGGCGGCCGGAGTTCGTGGGCAAGGTCTTCTTCATCGAAGACTACGACATCGAACTGGCGCGGCACCTCGTGCAAGGCGTGGATGTGTGGTTGAACAACCCCATCCGCCCGCTGGAAGCCTCCGGTACTTCGGGCATGAAGGTCGCGGCCAACGGCGGCCTCAATGTCTCGATTCCCGATGGTTGGTGGGTCGAAGCGCAAGAGCGCGAACGCCCCGGCCACGCGCAGCCGCGCAATGGTTGGACGATTGGTCACGGGCGCACGATGACCACGCAGGAGCGTCAAGACGAGCTCGACGCAGAAGCGCTCTACAACTTGCTCGAAGAAGAGGTCGTGCCGACCTACTTCGACTTGGAAGGTGGTGTGCGCAAGCGTTGGTTGGCGTGCGTGCGTCAGAGCTTGGCAACGATCCCGGTGGAGTTCGACACCGATCGTATGGTCGGCGAGTACCGCGATATCGCGTACAGGCCGTTGGCCGGTGCGTGGCACACCTTGCGCGATGATCGCTTCGATCAAGCACGCAAGTGGGCCGCACGCGGTACCGTGGTCCGCAAGGGCTTCGGAGCCGTGCGCATCTTGTCCGCCGAGGTGGCGGATGTGGCCGGTTTGCGCGTCGGCGATGCCGTCGAGGTGCGTGTGCGTGTCGACATGGGCACGCTGTCGAGCGAAGACCTCGCGGTCGAGCTGGTGTTAGGCCATGCAGCGGTTGGAACTGCACCTGACTTGAAGAACCGCACTGCTTTGGTGCTGGACCCCGAAGGTCCGCAAGAAGGTGGTGTGCAAGCCTTCGTCGGTCGCCACAAGCTCGCGCGCAGCGGCTCGTTTGGTTACGGCATCCGTGTGCGCACGCGTCCTGCGGGCGACGGGGACATGCGTACGCGCGACTTGGTCCTGTGGGGCTGAACGCTCGTTAGCGCGCAGCCAGCTCTGCGAGGAGCTGCGCTGCGGGCTTGGGTTGCGTGTCACCAGCGATGTAGAGCGGATGCCCCGGCATGCCGCTCTTCGTCGTTGATAGGAGCACACACTTCGCTGCGTGTGGCAGCATCAACTCGGCGATGCGCCTGCAGCGCCCGCCATGCAAGGCGTGATTGCCCCAGGCCAGCACGATCAGATCGGCTTGTGCCGCCATCGCAGCCAAGTGAGCGTCGTTGTCAGGCCCCACGGGATCGGTGTGCGAGTAGAGGTGTTCCGGCGAGGTTGCGCGTAGTGCGAACACATTGCCGATCAGTGCGCGTGTTTTGCCCCAGCGCATCGCAAAGGTCACGGCGCGTCGCACAGTGGGGTCCACGCGTACCGCATCTGCCGTGGAAGGATTGAGCATCAACCACAGCACCGTGCCTCTACCGCCATCCCACTCGCGCACCAGCGTGTAGCGCCACGTGCGGCACGCAGAAAACAGCGCCGTGCCGCGCACCACGCGACCATCAATCACCTCTGGCTCGGCTGGATCACTGGTGATGGCCGAG
>JBILXQ010000197.1:0-5524 GCA_044378375.1 Planctomycetota bacterium | reverse complement strand
GGCAAGTCTTCAGGACGACCTTCGCTGACACCCAGCGCTACGGCAATGTCGGCGGGCTTCGTGTGCTCAAGCTCCGCGCTGGCTTGGCGCGCAGTTGCCAAGGCCTGAGCAAGTGCAGGCTCATACCGGCGCGTTGCGGCTTCACCTGTCAAGTGAATAGGACTGGTGGAGCCTTGCAGGAACTGACGCAGTTGCTCGAAGGAAGCATCGGCAAAGGCGGTGAGGTCCTTGTTGGCCGCTTTGTCCGCGACCCAACGCGCGTCCACCGTGCCCAGCAGCGTCTGCACCCGACCAGCCAACTCGCGCAAGTTTGCCGGCGGCAAACCCGCCAACAACGCGCCGTACACCGGTGGCAGGGACTGCGTGCGCAGTTGCGCAACTAGCTCAGCGGCTGCCGCTTCGTAGTCCGTCTGTGGCAAGCGCGCAAAGCCCGCGATGATCGCCAGCAAAGGATCGTGCGCAAGCTGCGTGTCCAGCGTACTTGACTTGGCAAGACGCAGGGCAAAGGTCTGCACCACCTCGGGGATGAGCCCTTCGTGTTCGGCCTCCTGCAGAGCGCTATCCAAGTCGACGAGCGCCAAGGCATCGATGTGTGGCACGGAATCGCTGGCACGCGCCATGCGCACAGTGCTGCGCCCGGCTGGCAAATCCAGCGTCGCCACGCGTGTCCAGCGTTGACCAGCAAGGTGCCACGAGCCAGTAACTTCGCGCAGCGCTCCCTCGGCAACGGTATGCCCATTGAGCGACACATCCATGGGGCGCGCTTCTTCAGCTGCGTAGCGCACATCCAACGCGACACGCCGAGCGCCTGCCGACTCGATGTCATACTCGACCCATTGTTCGCCGCCCTTGCCGGTGCGCACAATCGGCTCGGCTGCGCTGCCCCACTGGGTTCGATCCACGACCAGCGTGCCGCGCGCGAAGGTCTCGGCTTCGATCACCTGCACCGTATCGAGGCGTGTTGCCGCCGCCAAAATGTAGCGCGACACATCGGCTTGCAGGCGTGCTTGCAACTCGCTCTGCGCCGCGGCGAGTGCGGCCTCGACTTGCTGTTTCGCTTCCGCTGTGCGGCGACGGTGTTCGTTGCGTGCAGCAATGCGCTCGGGCAATCCCAGCTCGACTTCGTGCCAGCGCGACACGAAGTCCGTGCTAGCCATCGTCTTTGTGCTCTTGAAGATGCCGGCCAGCGCGTAGTAATCCGCTGTAGGCACCGGATCGAACTTGTGGTCGTGACAACGCGCGCAGGACACCGTCAACCCCATGAAGGTGCGCGTCACAATGTCGAGTTGTTCATCCACCACATCGATCAACAACTTGGGCTTGTCTTGCTCGGCCAACATCTTGGGCCCAAGCACCAAGAAGCCCGTCGCCGTCAACCGATCAATGTGCTCTTCTTCGTTCGTGGCCGACGGCAGCAGATCGCCAGCCAATTGCTTGGTTAGAAAGCTGTCGTACGGTTCATCGCGATTGAAGGCCGCCACGACCCAATCACGCCAACGCCAGGCATGCGCCATAGCGAGGTTCTCATCCAAGCCATTCGAGTCGGCGTAGCGCGCCAAATCGAGCCAATGGCGCGCCCAACGCTCACCAAAGCGCGGTGACGCCAACAAGCGATCCACCACGCGCTCCCACGCGTCTGGCGCCGTGTCGTGTACGAACGCGTCCACTTCGTCGGGCGTGGGCGGCAACCCAGTCAGGTCCAAACTCGCGCGCCGGATAAGAGTGCGGCGATCAGCTTCGGGCGCCGGTGCCAAACCTTCGGCCTCCAAGCGCGCCAACACGAAGCGATCCAAGTCCGTGCGCACCCAGTTCGGTGTGCGAACTTCGGGCACGGGCACCGTGGCCGGCGGCGGCTGGAACGCCCAATGGTCCGCGCCCGCCAGCGGGTTGGCATCGGTCAACGGGGTCGCGGCTTCGCTACCGCGCGGGTCAGGCGCGCCACGCCGGATCCACTCCACCACGGCGGCGATCTGTTCGTCGGCGAGCTTGCCCTTGGGCGGCATCGCCATGTCCGGATCAGCGTAGTGCAGCACCTTCACCAACAGCGAGGCTTCGGGATCGCCGGGCACGATGGCCGGCCCGCTATCTCCGCCCGCGAGCAGGGCTTCGCGCGTGTCGATGCGCAGGCCGCCCTTCTCCTTCTTGGGGCCACCGGCATGGCACTCGTTGCAATGCTCGGCAAACAGAGGCCGGATGCGTGTCTCAAAGTACTCCGCGTCAGCGGCAGGCAGCGCACCCTGCGACCACGCGAGGGTCGCAAGGCACAGCGTGGCGACGAGGGTAGAGAGGCAACGCATCGCGGTTCCAAGGATACCACCCTCGTCTCCATCTGGGTGCGACACTAGGCTGAGTCGCGCATGGTTCTGCTCGAAGTCTGCATCGACGATCTGGAAGGCGCACGCGCGGCCTTGCGAGGGCAAGCGCAACGCTTGGAGGTGTGCTCACGGCTGGATGTGGGCGGGCTCACGCCGCAGGACGATTTGCTGCGGCAATTGAAGGCCGAAACGCGCGTGCCGCTGTACTGCATGGTGCGGCCGCGGGGCGGGGACTTTGTGCTGCGCGACGATGACTTGGCGCGCACTTTGGAGGACCTGGAGCGTGTATTGGACGGCGGAGCCGATGGCGTGGTGTACGGTTGGATCACCCCTGATGGGCGCGTCGATCGCGCCGCGTTGGAACAGTTGGTGGCGCGCTCACGCGGTGTGCCGGTGACCTTTCACCGAGCCTTCGAGCAGGTCCACGATCCAGCACAAGAGCTGGAGGTGTTGATTGCGTGCGGAGTCTCGCGGGTGCTGACCGCAGGTGGGGCCAAGGATGCTCACGCGGGTCGTCAAGTACTTCGGACACTCGTAGAGGCCGCGCGCGGACGCATTGGCGTCCTGCCGGGAGGCGGAGTGCGCGCTCACAACGCGGCCGAGATCGTCGCGGCTACCGGTGTCACGGAGCTGCACTCCTCGACCGTGTTCGCGGTCAACTTCTAGCGCTTTTTCGCGGCCTTTTTGGCCTTTTTCTGCGGCGGATGCAGGCGTTGACGATCCTTCGCGAACTCGGCGTCGTCGGCCTCAAGGTGCGGCAACAGATCCAGCACTGCTTGGTGCAGGGGCGTGGAGGCCTCGGCCAAGCTGTACCAGCGTTCGCGGCCGTCTTTGCGCAGCGTCACCGCGCCGGCGCGGTCCAGATCACGCAACTGGCGCGAAGCATTCGGCTGCGCCACCGCGAGCGCGCGGCCCAAGTCGCCGGCCTTGCGCTCGCCATGACGCAGCAGCGCCAACAAACGCAAGGACGAACGCAACAACAGGAGCTTGGCACTGCCTCGTGATTTCTTGCTCATGATCTGCTTCCGTGTCTGCTTCAGTCGACACGCCGAGCTTCTACATCGATGATCCGGCCACCACCGCCGCCGCTGGCTCCACCGCTCCCACCCTGCATGGGCGGGCGACGACGCCGGCGACCAAAGCCCAACACACCAAAGTCGATCAACACCGCCAGCACCATGACGATCCAGCCGGCGCCATCGAGCTCAACGCCTTTGGTATGGACCATGGCATAGGCGAGGGTCGTCACCGGCAGAAAGAAGAAGCCCAAGAAGGGCCAGATCTTCGTCTCAAACCCGTTGTCGATGGCATCGGTGAAGAGCCAGGTGACGAGCAAGACAAGACGCGGCAGCGAGAGCCACAGGCATCCGAGCAGGCACGGCATGGGGCGCATAGTCTAGCGACGAGGGAGTGAAACGGGGTGGTGAAACGCGTCGCGCAAGTTGCCAGACTCGCGCGGCACCTAACGCACAGCAACCGATGACCCACAACCTACGCACGCGCCTCCTCGCCACCTTCTCGGCGGCCCTACTCGTTGCCACCTCCGCTTGCCAAGTCGCCAAGGACTATGGCCGCCCTCTACCCGAGGGAGCGCCGGCCTTGTTGCCGCTGGACCCGGGCGAAGCGCCGCCGCGCTTTGGCCATGATGTCTACGCCAAGGCCGAGATCTTGCCCGCGCTGGAGCAGAGCATCGCGTGGACCAAGAAGAAGAGCTCGGCCAAGTTCTTCCCGATCGAGGGCGTGACGCAAGAGCGCGCCACCAAGAGCTTGGAGCGCTTCAAGCAGCTGTTGACGGAATGCACAACGCCGGATGAGTTCGAGTCGCGTGTGCTCGCAGAGTTCGAAGTGCTCAAGAGCGCCGGTTGGGATGGTCGCGGTGGTGGTGTGCTGTACACCGCGTACTGCACCCCGATCCTGCCGGGCAGCCGGACGCAAACAGCGCAGTGTCGCTATCCGCTGTACGCGATGCCCAACGACCTCGCGAAGGGCGAAGACGGCGTGATCCTCGGTCGCCAAACGACGACTGGGTATGAGCAGTATCCGGATCGCGCCACCATCGAGGCCGGTGCGTTGCTGGCCGGCAAAGGCCTAGAGCTCGCATGGTTGCAGGACCCGATTGATGCGTACATCGCGCATGTGAACGGCTCGGCCTTCATCCGTTTGGAGGATGGTTCGCTGTACAAGCTCGGCTACTCGGCCAAGAACGGCCGCGAGTACTCGTCGTTGGGCCAAGCTCTGGTCGCTGATGGCCAACTGCCGAAGGACGGCGTGTCGTTGCGCGCGATTCGCGCGTGGGCGCAAGCCAATCCTGACAAGGTGCAGGACTACCTCCATCGCAACGAGAGCTATGTGTTCTTCACGCCGATCGAAGGCACGCCGCGTGGCTCGCTGAATGTGCCTGTGACCGGCAATCGCAGCTTGGCGACCGACAAGACGCTCTTCCCGCGCGGTGCACTCGTGTATGTCACGGGTACTGTGGGCGCAGGTGGCGAAGGCGCGGTCATTGATCACTTCATGTTGGATCAAGACACCGGTGGAGCGATCCGCACCGCAGGTCGCGCGGATGTGTACTTGGGCTCGGGTGATGAAGCCGAACAGGTTGCCGGCGCCACGCGCAGCGAAGGACAGCTGTACTACTTCTTCGTGAAGGAGTGAGGGCTACGGTATGAGCACGCGACCCGCTGGCACCGTACGCGCCGTGTGTCTCGGGTCCGGTGGCATCCCCAAGCATCCTGTAGACGAGGCCGAGTGCACAGAGCTCGGCCTCGTAGGCGACGGGCATCGCTACAAGCTGCATGGCGGTGCGAATCGTGCTGTGTGCTTGTTCAGCACGGAAGACTACGCGGCGCTGCAACGCGATGGTGTGCGTGCCGAAGCTCCAGGTTCGTATGGCGAAAACCTGTTGATTGAAGGGTTGGACTTCGCGCAGTTACGGCCTGACGATCGTCTGGCTGTGGGGACTGGGGTGCTGCTGCAGATCCACGATGTACGCGAGCCCTGTAAGACGCTGCGTCCGTTGGATGCGCGCTTTCCGGACCTCATGCTGGGGCGCAGCGGCTTTGTGTGCCGTGTGCTACGCCCAGGGCGCTTGCGCCCGGGAATGAGCGTGAGCGTCGTACACTGATCGACGTGGTACCTTGACAGAGATGAGTGATGCGCACGATCTCGATCGCTCCAACCTCGTGTACCACGAGGCGCAGGACCGTATG
>JBILXQ010000196.1:0-5540 GCA_044378375.1 Planctomycetota bacterium | reverse complement strand
GCGAGACGGTATGGGTCGGTGGTGTCCAAGGTCTGCCTTTGCACAACTACTTCGAGCCCGAGTGGATCCCGCGCTTGCAGCCGCTGGAGGGATCCTTGCGCTGGACGGCGAGCTCGGTGGAACCGCTGTCTGCGCGCTTTGCATGGAGTCCGCGCTTGGAGTGGATGTCACGTCCTGCGGTGTGGCCGCCCAAAGGCGTCATGCTGACCATGACCTACGCAGGCGCGGGGCGTTGGCAGGGTGTGCGCGTGGTGGTCGAGCATGAGTGCTACGACGGTTTGCCGTTGTTGGCCAAGCGTGTGATCCTTCACAACGAGACGGGTCGTGACCTGCGTGTGCAGCAGTGCGTGTCCGAGATCCTTGGCGTGGTAGAGGCCGAAACGGATGTCGAGCCACCGCAGCGTGTGCGCTATCCCCAGCTGCATGTAGAGTCCGATGCTGCGGCCCTCATTCGGCCCAACGAAACCTTGCGACAGGCCTCCGTGCGATGGTTGCCGGATCCTGACTACACCACGCAAGTCAACTACGCTGTACAGGCCCCTTGCTTGCTCGAGTCCGCGGCGCCTTTTGGCCCTGATGTGGTGGTGGCCGCAGGTCAGAGCTTTGAGTCGCACCGCACATGGATCCTGCCGTTCGATACGGAGGATACGCAGCGACGCGCTCTGACCTTGGCGCGCTTCTACCGTACGGTCGCTCCTTGGACGCAGGAGAACCCGCTGCTCTTCCACGCGGCCAGTTCCGAGCCCTCACGCCTGCGCGCTGCGCTGGACCAAGCTGCCGATGCAGGCTTCGAGATGGTCATCATGACCTTCGGCAGTGGCGCCAACCTAGAGTCGCGGGATCCGGCCTACCTCGCGACCATGAAGACCATGGCGGACTACGCTCATCAGCGCGGTCTGGCTGTAGGCGGCTATTCGTTGCTCGCATCGCGCAGTGTGAGTCCAGAGACGGATGTGATTGATCCTGCGACTCTGCGACCTGGTGGCGCGTACTTCGGCAACAGTCCATGTCTTGCCAGTGCGTGGGGGCGCGACTACCTGGCGGCGGTGCGCGGTTTCTTCGAAGCGACAGGCATGGATGTGCTCGAGCATGATGGCTCGTACCCAGGCGATGTGTGCGCTTCGACGGCACATGCGGGTCATCGTGGTCTCGGCGACAGCTACTGGATGCAGCGCGCAGGGCTGATTGACTTGTATCGTTGGGCACGCGGCCGTGGGATCTACTTGAATGTGCCTGATTGGCACTTCTTGAACGGTTCTTCCAAGGCCGCCATGGGCTATCGCGAGACCAACTGGTCGTTGCCGCGCGAACACCAAGAGATCATCGAGCGCCAGAACATCGCGGATGGCGTGCGCACTAAGAGCGTGACGATGGGTTGGATGTTCGTGCCGCTGATGGAGTACCACGGTGGCGGACCTGCGGCCACCATCGAACCCTTGCACGAGCATCGCGACCACTATCGGATGCGGTTGCGCAACTTGCTGGGAGCAGGCGTGCAGGCTTGCTGGCGTGGGCCGCGCTTGTACGACACACCCGAAACGCGCGACATGCTGGTGCGCGAGCTGACGTGGTTCAAGGCCAACCGCCGCATCCTTGAGTCGGATCTGGTGCTGTTGCGACGCGCGGATGGGGCCGATTGGGATGGTTGGCTGCATGTGGATCCAGCGGGGGATACACAAGGCTTGGCGATGCTGTACAACCCGCGTCCAGTGAATTTGACGCGTCAAGTACGCTTGCCATTGCGCTACACGGGCTTGCAAGGTCGCGTGCAGGTGGAAGTAGAAGGACAACGCGCGCAGATCGTTGCCGCGTCTGCCGATGGTTGGCTGGAGCTGCAGTTGGAGCTTCCCGCGCGCGGTTCCTTGTGGGTCAAGCTTGCGCGCGCACCTTGAGTGGCAAGCGTGCCTCTTCGCACGCGCGCCGCGTCACTCCTCCAGATTTTGGTAGGCGCGTCGAGCGCGCACTTGCACAAAGCGCTCTTCCTCGGCAATCCAAGCCGTCAACCAACCGCCCCAGACACAACCTGTGTCGAGTCCACGCACGCGCTCACGGCATACGAGACCTTGCGTCGCCCAGTGACCGAACACGATGGTGCGCGTTTCGTGCTGACACGCTTGCCAGTACTCCCACCAAGGGCGCCAAGCACCCACCGCGGTGAGCGGTTCCACATCCGGCCGCGCGCCCTGTGCATCACAGTGGCGCACTGACACTGCGAAGCCCATGTCGGGCGTCTCGTCCCAAGGAGTCAGTGCGCTCAGTTGCGCGAAAGGATCACGCCACGCAGGCGAGATCCCGGCGTGCACGAGCATGACATCGGCCCACACACGCACGAAAGGACGCTGCTCCAACCAATGCAGCAAGGGAGCGCAATCCGGCGCCGCAAGTACGGCGTCCAGCGTGTCGCGGCGCTTCTTGATGCGCAAGCCGCGCGCTGCGCGCAGGAGATGTACATCGTGATTGCCGAGCACACCCTGCGCGTCAAGCTGCTTCAACAAGCGCAACACGCCCAACGAGTCCGGTCCACGATTGACCAAGTCGCCACACGGCTGGAGCACATCGCTCGACGGGTCATAGCGCAGGCGCTCCAGTAGCTCTTCCAGCTCCTCGCGACAGCCTTGGATGTCGCCGATGTAGATACGACGCTGCGTGCTCATGGTGTGTTCACTGGTCACTCACTGCGTGGCAACATACACACGCGCGCGCTCCGCGCCATGACCCACAACCATTCCCAACGTCTCCAAGCGTGTGAACACGCGTTGGGCGCGTGCTTGTCCAATGTTCTTGGCTTTCGCAAAGCGTGCCACCGTGGCTTCGCCCGAAGGTCGCTCGGCGGAACGCGCGTGGCGGCGGATCCACTCCAAGGCTGCGCGCTCCAGCGGCCCCAGTTGGGACACTCGTATCGTCGGCACCGGCCCGCGCCGCAAGCGCACAAGAGTCGGCCCATCAGCCTCGCGATTGGCCGCACCCACGCGCACCACGATCTCGCGACTGCCATCAGGTTGCACCACGGCGTGGGGGATCTCACCCGAACGCTCGACCCGCACGGCCACTACCTTCGGGCCGTCACAGTCGATGATGTGCGCGGCGATCACGCCGCTGTGGGGCTCCAGGGGCGGCTCGATCAACCCGCGAGCCAGGAGCAGCAGCTGCCGCGCCACGGCCTCGGGGTGGTGGAGCCCGTGGATGTGGCCTTCATCCGTGACCCCGATCAGCAGCCACCCGCCGCGCGTGTTCGCGAAGGCGCACAGCGGCCGCACCGCGCGCACGTCGCTAGGCAGGATGCGCTTGTACTCGACCTGCGGTCCCTCGCCCAGTTCGAGCACGCTTTGGAGGCTGGCCCAGTCCATTGAGCACGATCTTAGAGGACTGCCCAACCGGACCGTACAGAGCGCTGGTGGCGTTCCGGCTGGCTTTCGGGTAGACTCTTCGGCCCTTTCGGCAGGAATGGTCCTCGCCGACAGGGCTAGCGATCAAGGAGTCCTACAGGACATGGCCAAGGCACGTATGAAGGCGATGGGTCCGACCCGCCGCCGCGTCAAGGCGCGGAAGATGGGCATGGGTTCGGGGCGTTCCCGCAAGCAGGCGAACACCAAGGGCCGCGTTTGAGCGGTAGCGGCGCGTGAGCGTCGCACCCTAAGTTGCTGATCGAGCCTGCCGCGTCTGCGTCGACTCTGGCTGCCCTAGCGGCGCTTGGGTCCGCAGCTACGTGGGGGCTCGGTTCTTTGTTGTTTGCGCGGTTGCTGCGGGCACGCGAGGGTGAGTACACACCCAGCCCCAACGCCGCCAACCTCTACAAGAACACGCTGGCGGCGCTGTTGTTCGCCGGCGTCTTGTACGCCCTCGGTGGTTCGCTTCCGGAGGGTGAGCGTATCCCCATCCTGTTGGTGTCCGGCTTCTTGGGTTTCGCTCTGGGCGACACGCTGTACTTCTCGGCTTTGCCACGAGCCGGCGTGCAAACCACGGCGGTGGTGTGCCAAATCCACACGCCAGCGGTCGTGTTGCTGGACTGGTTGGTCTACGACGACATGTTGCCACAGCGCAGTTTGCTGTGCATTCCGCTGGTGGTCGCGGGTGTGTTGCTGGTGGTCTTTGATCGTGGTGATCGTCAAGTAAACTGGACAATGCGCGCGCAGGGCATCGCCTGCGCAGCTGCTGCGGCCGTCGTCATGGCGTTGGCGGTGGTGTTGGGCGGCAAAGGTATGGAGACCGCGGCGGATGCCGGTCCCTCGGCTCTGTGGGGCGGGACGGTGGTGCGCATGGTCGGCGGAATCCTCGGATCCTTGCTGCTGGCTGGCCTGTGGTCCGCGTGGGCTGCAGCCCGCCGTCAAGCAAATGCGACAAGGGCCGTGACAGAGCTGGCGCTACCTTGGACCAACAAGTCATTGGCCAAAGGCCTGTTGATCGCCGCGTTCTTCGGCTCGATCATGGGCTTGCCGCTCTACCACTTGGCTTTGCGTGACTTGCCTAGCGGCGCGGCCGCAGCCTTGTTCGCGACCACGCCGTTGTTCACCTTGCCGTTGGGGTTCTTCTTCGGAGAACGCCACGGCTGGAAAGCTTGGCTAGGCACGCTGCTGGGCTTCGTTGGCGTGGTGCTCTTGGTCTTGAGTTTGGACCAAGCGTAGTTGCAGCGCCAACAGAGCAAGTCCGGGCAACGCAAGCCAGGCGCTTGCCGCAGGTACGGTCCAGCCTTCGCCTTGCATGACCAGCAAGCCGTTGTACGCAGCGTGCAACGCGATCGCCGGCCAGAGACTGCGTGAGGACAGAGTCGTCATGGCCAAGATGGCTCCCAACAGTCCGGTGGGCAGGAAGCGATAGATCGAGGCGTGGACTAGGCCGAACAGCACTGCGACGATCAGTGTCGTGCGCCACCATCCATGGTCGCGACGCAGGCCGGACAAGAGCGCGCCACGGAACAGCAACTCCTCACAAATCGCCGGTGTGATCGCGATCAGGAACAGCTTGGCCCAGAGAGGTAGCGTCAACAGTGCGCCCAACATCGACTCAGCGTTGTAGCCATCGGGCAGGGGCAAGATGCGTTGCTGGAGTGCGAACAACTCACCCGCACCCAGTGCAAGTGCCGGTGCCAGCAGCAGTGCGCCCAAGAGCGCGAGCGGTGCAACGCGCGTGAGTCCAAGGGTCTGGCCCAAGGACTCGCGAGCTCGGCGTGCGGTGCCGCGCGCTGAGAGCAGGGCCAAGGGCAGCGCGATGCCCCACAAGGTCAGAGCGAGCCCGAGTACGAGGTTCCACGCTTGCAGAGCGCCGCCCACCACATAGAGCGCAAAGATGGCGCCCATCGTCCAGCGCAACGCACGGCGCGATTGCACAGCGCGAGCTGCGGCCTCGCGTTCCTCGTCGCCTGCGGCGAGAGCGCGCTCGCCATCAAGCAGACGGCCTACGCGTCGCACGAACAACCAAGCCCAAGCCAATTGCGCGGCGCACGCAGTGGCGACCAACCACGAAAGCCCCGAGCCCGCCAGCGTCTCGCGCACGGCTAGCGCGCTGCCTGCCAGCGGTGTGCAAGCCGCGCTCCACAAGAGCAG
>JBILXQ010000195.1:0-5553 GCA_044378375.1 Planctomycetota bacterium | reverse complement strand
AGAGACCGGTTTGATGGAGAGCTTGGAAGGCAAGCGCGGACACCCGCGCCCCAAGCCGCCGTTCCCCGCCATGTTCGGTCTGTGGGGCCAGCCCACGACCGTCAACAATGTGGAAACCGTGTTCAATGTGCCTTTCATCATGAACCGCGGCTCGGCGTGGTTCGCAAGCCTCGGCACGGCCAACTCGAAGGGCAACTTCTTGTGCGGCATCTCAGGCCATGTGAACAAGCCCGGCGTCTACGAGTTCAGCTTCGGCATCACCGCCAAGGAGATCCTGGAGCAACACGCCGGTGGCATGTGGAAGGGCCGCGGCCTCAAGGCGTGGTTCCCGGGCGGCAGCTCGTGTTCGCTGCTCAAGGGCGCGGACATCGATGTGGTGCTCGACCACGACTCGCTGCGCGCACGCGGCTCGTCGCTCGGCACGGCAGCGATGATCATGATCGATGACCACACCTCGATGGCGCGCGTGATGGAGATCATCTCGCGCTTCTACGACCACGAGAGCTGCGGCCAATGCAGCCAGTGCCGCGAAGGCACGCAATGGCTGTCGCAGATCTTCCGTCGCATCGCGCACGGCAAGGGCAAGGCCGATGATGTCGCCACGCTCGAAGCGCTTGCCAAGGGCATGGCGCCCGGCAAGACCATCTGTGCGTTGTCCGACGCAGCCGCCATCCCGACCTTGTCGGCGGTGCGTCTGTTCAAAGATGAATTGATCGAGTGCGTCACGCGCCAAGCGGACCCGCTCGCTGTCCCGCAGCCCCACTACGCCGTCGCCGGCGGACACCACTGAGAGGAACCTGACCGTGGTGAAGATCATCGTCAACGGCCGCGAAGTCGAGGCCGATCCGAAGAAGCCGCTCATCAAGGCTTGTCACGACAACGGCGCCGATGTGCCGATGTACTGCTACCACCCCGGTCTCGAACCGGTGGGCAGCTGCCGCATCTGCCAAGTCGAAGTCAAGCAAGGCGACGCTCCTGCGCGCGTCATGGTTGCTTGTCGTACGCAACCGGCCGAAGGCATGGTGGTCGACACCGAGAGCCCGAAGGCCCATGCGACACGCAAGGAATGCCTTGAGTTCCTGCTGAAGAACCACCCGCTCGACTGTCCGATCTGCGACAAGGCCGGCGAGTGCGATCTGCAGGATTTTACCTACGCCGAAGGCCAGGACGCGGGTCGCACGAACGAGCCGCGTCGCGAGCTCGACAAGCGCAAGTCGCTGGGCGACACGATTGTGCTCGACCAAGAGCGCTGCATCCTGTGCAGCCGCTGCGTGCGCTTCTTCGAGGAAGTGCCCAAGCAAGCGCAGTTGACAGTGTCGGACCTCGGTTCGCGCTCGGTCATCGCGACCTTCATGGATCGCCCCTTGAAGGGCAAGTACCAAGGCAACATCGCGGACCTGTGTCCAGTCGGCGCGTTGACGCTCAAGAAGTTCCGCTTCCAAGCGCGCGTGTGGAACCTGGTCAAGATGGCTTCCACTTGCGGCGAATGCAGCCGTGGCTGCTCGACCACGGTCGAGGTGTTGCGTGGTGCCGATGTGAAGCGCATGCGCCCGCGCGAGAACGAAGCGGTCAACAAGTTCTGGATGTGCGACATCGGTCGCTTCTCGTTCGACCGGCACAATCGCAGCGGCCGGCTCCAAGGTGCAGCTGTGCGCGAAGGCGTGCAGTTGGTCCCCTACCCCGTCGAGGAAGCGCTCACGCGCTTGCGCGACGAGTTGATGCGCGAGAAGAGCGGCGCGTGGATCTTGTCGCCGTGGCTCACGATCGAAGAAGGCGAGCGCATCAAGGCCGTGGCCGAGCGTTTGGGCCATGCGGTGTGCTTCGTATCGCCCGCGCCGAACAGCGAAAAGGACGACTTGCTGCACACGGGCGATCCTTGCCCTAACCGCCGCGGTTTGAGCGAGCTCGGCATTCCCGCCGCGCCGGTCGCGCAAGCTCTCGAGGCCCTGCGTGGTGTCAAGAGTGCTGTACTGATCGGCGAGCGCATCGTCGAACTGCTCGGCGCTGGCGAACTCGCCAAGGTCGATGCAACCAAGACGCGCGTGCACTTGGTCGATGAGTACGCCCTCGACATCCCGTGCGTGCTGTCGGTCTACGGTGTCGCCAACTGCGTCGAACGCACCGGCACATGGGTCAACATCGATGGCGTGCGCGGTCCGATCTCGGCTGTCAAGGCGCCGCCGGTGGGCGCGCGCTCGCCTGCCAAGCTGATTGACGAACTCGTCCGTCTGATGCCCAAGATGGAGAAGGCCCGATGATCGAGTGGTCCGTGTTACTGGCCTGGATCGTGAAGGCCGCGGTCATCTATCTCGGCCTCGTGAATGTGGGCGCGCTGATGACCTTGGCCGAGCGCAAGTTCTCGGCCTGGATGCAGTACCGCATCGGCCCCAACCGGGTAGGCCCGTTCGGCCTGCTGCAACCGTTGGCCGACGGCGTGAAGTTCATCTTCAAGGAAGAGCTGATGCCTGCGGGCGCGAACAAGATGTTGTTCCGCTTCGCACCCGTCATCGCGGCGCTGCCGTCGATGATGACCATCGCCGTGATCCCCTTCACCACCAAGGATGTGGTGCTCGGCGGCTGGAACATCGGCACCTTCTCGATCGTCAACCTCGATATCGGCGTGCTGTACATCCTGGCCCTCGGCGGCTTGTCGGTGTACGGCCTCATCATCGGCGGTTGGGCGAGCAACTCGAAGTACTCGCTGCTCGGTGGTCTGCGCGCTTCGGCGCAAATGATCAGCTATGAGCTGACGCTCATCCTCACCATCCTCGCGGTGGTGGTGATGGCTGGCAGCCTCGATCTGCAGCAGATCGCGCTGTCGCAGAACAAGGTCACCGACTGGAACATCTGGTACCAGCCGCTGGCGTTCGTGATGTTCGTGGTCGCGACCTTTGCCGAGACGAACCGTCACCCCTTCGACTTCGCCGAGTGCGAACCGGAACTGGTGGCAGGCTTCCACACCGAATACAGCTCGATGAAGTTCGCGCTGTTCTTCATCGGCGAGTACTCGGCCATGACTGTCATGGCGTGCTTGACCACGACCCTCTTCTTGGGTGGTCCCTCAGTGCCCTTCCTCGAAGACCCGCACTGGGCCCTGCAAATCGCCGCTTTCCTCGCGAAGGCCGGCTTCTTCTTGTTCCTCTTCATCTGGGTGCGCTGGACGCTGCCGCGTTTCCGCTTCGACCAGCTCATGGCGCTCGGATGGAAGGTGTTCTTGCCCCTCGCTCTGCTCAACCTGCTCGCGACCGGCGTCGTGAAGTCGCTCGTCTGAGAGGCACCACATGGTCATCGTCAAACGCAAGGAACTCTCTCTCGCGGAGAAGCTGTACCTGCCCGAGGTAGTCCGCGGGCTCTCGGTCACCTTCCGCAAGATGTTCGAGAAGCCGATCACTCGGCAGTATCCCGAAGAGCCCCTCGAGAAAACCGAGGTGACTCGCGGTCAACCGCGACTCGTGGTGAAGGAAGACGATTCCATCGCCTGCGTGTCGTGTGGTTTGTGCGAAGCGGCTTGCCCGGCTTACGCCATCACGATCGACGGTGGGGAAACCGACCGCGCGATCGAGCGTGAGCCCAAGCGCTTCGACATCGACATGCTGCGCTGCATCCTGTGCGGCTTCTGCGAAGAAGCCTGCCCCAAGGACGCGATCTTCATGAGCGACGAGCTGGAGCTCGCCGACTACTCACGCGAAGCGCTCATCTACAACATCGAGAAGCTCAAGCGTCCCCAAGCCGCGCTCCAGCAGCGCATCGACTACGTCAAGAAGATCAATACGCGATGGCAAACGCCCTCTTCTACTTGATGGCCGCAGGCGCGGTCGCAGCCGCGCTGGGTGTGGTGCTCGCCAAGAGCCCAATCCAGTGCGTGCTGTCGCTGCTCGCGAGCTTCTTCTGCTTGGCGACGATCTACTTGCTGGCAGGCTTCCAGTTCCTGGCGGCAGCGCAGATCCTCGTCTACGCCGGCGCCATCATGGTGCTCTTCCTGTTCGTGATCATGCTTCTCAACCTCGGCAACCCGAGTTCGAAGGACGGCGCGGAAGACGGCTTGTTCCGGCGCAAGGGCGCGTTCCTCTCCGTCATCGTGGCTGCGGCCACCATGGCTGCAGGAGCGATGGCCGTGACGGCCGATGGCCTCGCGCCCGCCACGCAACCGATGCCCGAACACGGCATCGACACCATCAACGGCCTCGCAGGCGAGATGTTCGGCCGCTACCTGCTGCCGTTCGAAGCCATCTCCATTCTCTTGCTCGCGACAGCCGTGGCTGTCGTAGTGCTGGCCAAGCGCGACCGCAAGGACGCCGGAAAGGGCTCCTGAGCCATGACCGTCCCCGTCGAGCATCTGTTCATCCTGTCCGCGATCTTGTTCGCGATCGGCACGGCCGGGTTCTTCCTGCGCCGCAATGTGATCATCGTGCTGATGAGCATCGAGTTGATGCTCAATGCGGCGAACCTCGCGTTCCTCGCTGCCAGCCGCATGCACACGCTTGAAGCCGGCGCAACAGAAGCCAGCTTGCAAGGTCCTCTGTTCGCGATCTTCGTGATCGTGGTGGCTGCCGTGGAAGCAGCCGTGGGCCTCGCGCTCGTCATCGCGCTCTACCGCAACCAGCAAACCGTGGACCTCGAACAGGTCACGGCGCTCAAGAACTGAGAAACGGCGACGCACATGCAATCCCCCCTCGTCCCCGCTGGTGACGCAGCCCACGACTGGCTGTGGCTCATCCCTGCGCTGCCTCTCGCTGCGAGTGCCCTGTGTGGCGTGCTGCACTATGTGGAAGCGCGCAAGCGTCTACCCAAGGTGGCGCACGGTCATGGCCATGATCAGCATCATGGACATGACACGCACGCACACGACACGCACGCACATGACGATCATGGTCATGGCCACGAGAAGGTGCCCGCCGGCCTGGCAGGTCTCGCGCCGATCGTGGCGATTGCCGCGATGTTGGTGGCCTTCGGCCTGTCGCTGAAGGGCTTCTTCGAACTGCGCGATGGCACCGCCACTGTGCTGCGCGCGACCTCGTGGTCATGGATCGATACGGGCACCTTCCCGATCGATCTCACGATGCACCTCGACCGCTTGTCATCGCTGATGACGCTGGTGGTCACGGGCATCGGCACGCTGATCTTCGTGTACGCCTCGGGCTACATGAAGGGCGACAAGGGCTACGGCAAGTTCTTCGCGTACCTGTCGCTGTTCGCCTTCTCGATGCTGATGTTGGTGCTGAGCTCCAGCCTCATCGGCCTCTTCGTGGGTTGGGAAGGCGTGGGCTTGTGCTCCTACCTCCTGATCGGCTTCTGGTACGAGAAGGGCTGGCCTGCGGACGCTGGTCAGAAGGCCTTCGTCATGAACCGCGTCGGTGACGCGTGCTTCTTGATCGGCTCGTTCTTGCTGGCAAAGACCTTCCTCACGCTCGACATGGCGATGATTGCGGCCGACACGGCCAGCAAGCTGCCTGAGTTCGGACCGAAGCTGTTCCTCGCTGGTCTGTTCTTGTTCCTCGGCGCGTGCGGCAAGTCGGCGCAGATGCCGCTCTTCACTTGGCTGCCGGACGCCAT
>JBILXQ010000194.1:0-5560 GCA_044378375.1 Planctomycetota bacterium | reverse complement strand
CCCAGTTGCAAGCTGCGCAGCGCGAGGCACTCAGCCCCGAACAGCGCGAGCAAGAGGGTCTCTTCGTGCGTGATCAGTACGACCCCTTGTTGCATGTCAACACGCTGCTCGGTCAGTTGATGGAGATTGAGCGTGTGCGTGATGCAGCCTTGGGCGTGGGCTTGGAAGCGCACGGTGGTGCGGATCGTCCCGATGATCGCGCGCGAGTGCTGGCCGTGCGCGTACTCGCTCACGAGGCGGTGCATGTGCTGAAAGGCCATCCGGCCGCGCACCATGTGTGCGGTGTTGCCGCGCGTTTGTCCGGTGAGTGGCAAGAAGCTGCAGCTCGCTTCCGGCATTCCACGCACCTTGCGCCTACAGTGGAGGCCGGTTGGTTGGAGCTCACTTGGGCCTTGGCCATGTTGCGGGACTTGGATGGTGCCTTGACCGCGGCTCAATCGGCTCTCGAGCATGGGGATTCGGCAGCGGGGTGGAGCAACTTGGCCGCCGTGCGCATGGAGCGCGGGGAAAAGGACCAAGCCCGCTCGGCCTTGGACAAGGCCTTGGCCAAGGGTCCGCAGGACTGGAAACTGCGCACCTTGGATGAGCAGTGGCGCCGCCGCTGGCCTGCGACCTAAGCGGCGAGCCGGAGTGCGAAATGGGGAATTTGCTCGCTCGCGCGAGGCTCCCTACCGCTGGAAGGCCTCAGGAAGGGGCCTTTGTCCTATTTGCTTGACGATTCTCGACGACCGCTACTTCAATCCGGGTGTCCGCTTTCCCCTCGACCCTCCCCGAGGTAGCTATCGTGACGACGGAAATTCACCCCCCGCTTCCGCCTTCCGGCAATCGTCCGCCGGATCGGTTCCAGCACGCCCCACGCTCGGCAGCTGAGTGGCTCGCGCATTGGCGCACGGGCGAGGCGTTGGCATGGCACGATCGATGCCAAGAGCGCTGGATACAACGCGCGATCCTAGTCGATCTGCATAGTTTGGAAGTGCGCAGTTTGGCACGTCTGGCATTTGAACGCGCATTGGATGACAACACGGACTTGTCAGCGCTCATGACCGTCGCGATAGATCGTTCGATCGATGACTTGCAACGCAGTCAAGAGCACGCGACGTGGTCGCGGGCCCCGCAGGATCCTGCCTCGCCGTTGCAACGCTACTTGGTCGATTATGTAGGCGTGCCTGCAGCCCATGTGTACCGGGCTGTGTGCGCCTTCAATGCCTGTACGGTTCCGGCGCGCGCGGCGTTCTTCGCGTGCTGTCTGGGTGGTCAAACGTTGGAAGCGCATGCAGCGCAGAGTGGAGTTCCTGTGGAGCGGATCGAACAGCTGTTGGGTGTCACGCTAGAGGCGTTGGGTGTGGGTGAAGGAGGCAATCATGGTTGAGTGCACCATGGATGCGAAAAGTGTGCGTGTGAGCAGCGAATTGCGCGCGTGGTTGGCTCACTTGCAGGACCAGGCGGGCGATTCGCGCACGGCCTTGCGGCGCTCGCATGATCGCGCGTTGCAGGACGCCCAACACGAGTTGCTGCGCCTGCATCGTGAAGAGATGGCGTATGTGCTCAACTGCCTCGCGTACCAGCGCTTGATGGCGCATTATGGTTTGGTGGGGCGCACGAACGGACTGGAGCGTGCCACCGACCACGCCGATGCCCGTGCGGCAGCCGGCAGCGCCTCACGCCACACTGCGGTGTGGGCACAGGCCGTGGGAGGTCAGGCCGTGGAAGGTTACGAGGTGCTGCGCGAGGCTTCGCAAGCCTCGGTGCAGGCGCTCGCGGCCGCTTCGATGCGCTTGGTGCCCTCCGCCACAGCCAGCGTGAATACCGCTTGTGCCGACCTATTGGATGGCAAGTTGACGACAGCCGAAGCCACGGCGCGCATGTTGTGTCAAGAAGCCGTGACAGCGCGCGAGCGCGCTGCCGCCAACAGGATCTTGGCGTGCGTGGCGCGTCACCGGCATGCGTGGCGCACCGCTCTCGACCACAGCTTGCAGGCGGCGCTGTGCCTGCCGGATGCACCAGAAGGCTGGGTGGGGGCACTGCAAGCAGCCGTGCGCGCGCTGCAGCCGGACCAAGCGATGCGCTGTGCCGAGCGATTGGCTGCGCATGCGTCATGGGTCAGTGCTCATGGGCCGCATCTCTTGCCGGCCGGCATCGCACCCGGCAATGAGCGGTTGCACAGTGATGCTGCACGCCAGTTGCGTCAGCGCTTGATGGACACGCAAGGTGCTTGGATCGAGGAGGTGTTCCGTGGTTGAGCAGCAGCGCAAGTACACGATCGTGCAAGTCATCGGGCTGCTGGTCCTAGCGGTGTGTGCGTGGGCTAGCGCGCAGCCGCAGGCGCATGCAGGTGGTTCCAGCAGTACGGGAGGCATTCTGCCGTACGTGGCCGCCAAGTGGACGGCGACCGCTGGAGGTTTGGGTCTGCGCACGTCGGTGCAGACTGCGGGCGTTCCTCATCGCGTACAACCCTGAGACCAAGGCAGGCCCATGCGCACGACTCACTGGCTGTGGATCCTTGTCGTTGGCGTTGTGCTGGCGCTTGTGGCGTGGCTCCGGCTGTCGAGTGAGGATCCGACAGCTCCTGCGCCGCGCATGGAGGCGCCTGTTGCGGCGACGGAGCATGCCACCGCCAACGAGTCTGCTGTAACGGTTGCTACCGATGCAGTACGCCCCGACACAGCCCAGCCCGACAGCGCGCGCACCATAGCCGCAGACGCGCGCTGGAGCGTGCAGGTGGTGGATGCGCAGGGGCGCGGCATCGCTGGTGCCACCTTGGAGTGGCAGCGCTCGGATGAGCGCTTGCGCCCTGGCTCCTTGCCCAAGCACTCGTGGGTGCGCGATGAGGGACTAGGTGAGGAGAGCTTACGCGCGGTGCTGGGACAGACGGATGCCACAGGTCTCTTGTTCATTGCTCCTGTGGTGCGCGCCGACCTCGTGAAGGGTGCTTGGTGGGTACACGCAGCAGGCTTCTTGCCTGCTCGTGTAGAGGTCGTCGCCGATGCGCGTTGGGGCTTGCCCGAGCGCATCGTAATGACCACAGCGCGCAGCGTGCGCGTGCGCGTGCGGCACACCGATGGCGCGCCGGCTGCGCACGCCAACGTTTTGAGCCTTGCGCGTCCTTCGCAGCGTGTGTCTGAGCGCACACCTTGGCCGAGTCTCTGCTTGCGCAGCAGCACCGATGCACGCGGTGAGGGCACGCTCACCCATTTGGAGCCCGAGCTCATGGTGTGGGCGGAGCTCGATGAGTGGCAGAGCTTGCCAGTCTATGTTGATCAAGAGCAGGACATGGTGGAGCTCACGCTCGCTCCTACATGTGTGGTGCAAGGTCAGGTCGAGTGGGGCACGCAGACTCGCGAAGACGCCGTGGTCGCGCTCAAGTTGATCGCTGGGGATCGTGTACATGATTGCGGTGGTGTGCCTGTGCGCGCCGATGGCCGCTTTGGTCCGGCGCGCGTGCCGGTCAGCGATGGCGACGAGCTGTATGCCAATGTGGACGCCAGCAACGCGCGCTGCGATGCACTTGTGGTGCGTCCTTTGCCGCAAGCGGGCTCGCGCGTCGAGCATGCGTTCCGCATGGGGCCTGCGTTGTGGACTCCCTTGTTGGTGTACGACGAAGCCCAACAGCCGATCGAAGGTGCGCACATCGAGTTGCGCAACTTGCAAAGCACAGGCTGGGTGATTGTCGAAGGCCGGACCAACGCCGAGGGCAAGTTGCGCTTGAGCGGCTTGCAAGCGGGGCAAGTGCAAGGCTTCGCGCGAACGCGTGGTCGTGCGCCCTACACCTTCGAGATCATGTTGCACACGCCCGGACAGCTGTTGGAGCTGCCGCTGCCACCGGGAGCTTCGTTGACAGGTCGTGTGGTGCGCGCTGGAGAACCCGTTGTCGATTGCACGTTGGCTTGGTGGCAAACGGGCAACTTGACGCAGCGCAAGCGCAACGCGCATGCGCGGGATGGGCGCTTTGAGTTGGAGTCTTTGCAGGCGGCGCCGGTGTGGGTGTGTGCGACAACAGCGGATGGCGAGCGCAGTGCCGTCATCGAAGTGGATCCACGCTTGCAGCCGGAGGATGTGGTCCTCGAGCTGACGCAAGGCCGCGAACTGCATGGACGCGTGGTGGATCAGGCCACCGGTGCCCCCGTAGTCGGTGCCAGTGTGCGTGTGCTGAGTGCGGGTCCCACAGCTCCGCTGACGGGCTATGGTCGTGCTGTGGCCAGTGGTGTGGATGGTCACTACCGTTTGTCTAGCGCGCAAACCGGTGACACAGTCGAGGCCTCCGCGCCGGGTTACTTGACAACACGGGTGCTCCTCACCGAGGAGCTGACCGCCGGCACGGACCTGCGACTGCAGATAGGCCGCGGCGGGGCGTTGGAGCTCAAGGTGGATGCAGGCTTCTGGCGTCAGGAAGCTGTGGTCGTGGGGGTCGTGAATGGCCCTGTCAATGAGCTGTTGGGTGCGGACGGCAACAAGCGCATCGAGGGCATCGTGCCCGGGCCCACGCACGCGATGATTGAGTTCGGCTACACCCAGTTGGTCATCTACGAGCCCTTTGTGTGTCAAGCCAATGCGACAGCGCAATTGGAAGTGGACGTCTCCCGGATGCCGCTGATGGAGCTGTCGGTTGAGCCGCAGGGCGCTGCGTCTCCGTTCTATCGCTTGGAACTGAGCTCGCCCACGCGCGTGGTCGCGCGCGGCTGCAAGCCGGGGCAACGCTTTCGCATGCCGATGGTGCCTTTGCCTTGCCCTGCTAGTGTGTACGCCTTCGACAAGTTGGTTTGGGTGGGCCAACTGGATGCTGCCCTGCTGGCGGCAACCAATGGCAAGGTGCTGCTCCCTGCGGAAGCCCCGCAGATTGCATTGGTGAGCTCCGCAACCGGTTCGGAGCGCAAGTCGCTCGGTTTGCCGTTTCACTTTGCGGCGCCCCTCGGCACAGCCACCTTCCTGCAGCTGCAGCCGGAGCCAGACGGGACATTCCTGCTTCCGCACGCCGCGGGCAGTGCGCTCACTTGGTTGGCAACGGATGGTCTTGGCGCTGTGGCTGTGGTGGATCGCCTGGAAGTCCCGCGTGCCGAACGCGGTGTGGTCGAGATGCCCGTCGAGCCCATGGTGACCGTGAGTGCTCAGCTGAGCGGTGATGCCGTGGAGACGGCTGGTGCGCAGTTGCTGCTCTCGCACAGCAGTTGGACTGAGCCAGTGCTCAGCGCGCTGCTGTCTACCGGTGCGCCGGCTCCACAATGGCAGTTGTCGCGCGGTCGTTACCGTGCGACCTGGTCAGGGCCGGGCATTTGGCCCGGTGCTGTGGACATTGCCGTGGGGACAGCGCCACTCCGTGTAGAAGTGGTGGTGCGCGCGTTGGGCGATCTGGAGTTGGACGTCCACAGCAGCCAAGGCACCGCCGGCGCCATGCTGGAGCTTCAGGATCAGCTCACAGGCACCGCGGTCGCGCAATGGCTCGCGGAGGGCCGTGTCAAGGGTTCTGGACATGTCCAAAGCACTGTACAGGCCGATGAACACGGGCGCGTGCGCCTGCAAGGTCTACCCAGCGGCCGCTATCGTTGGCGGCATGGGGAGGTCGGCG
>JBILXQ010000193.1:0-5575 GCA_044378375.1 Planctomycetota bacterium | reverse complement strand
GTCTCAAACACTTGACACCATGCCAGTGCAGCGTGCGTACTTGGATGCCTCAGGTTTGCACATCTTGTGCCTAGGTCGCGACAACCGCGCCGAAGTGGTGGAGGTCGCCACAGGCCGGAAGATCGGAGCACTGGAATGGACTTCGCGCAGTGGTGCACAGGGCGCGCACACAGCCGTGGCTGTGCCGCAAGGTGGTTGGGCGCTGTACTGCGCCGATGGCAAGGTGCGCTTCCCCAACAGCATGGGTGCAGAGTGGCGCGAAGCCATCGCCGTCTTTGAAGTGGCCACCTTGCGCGTGGCCGAGCGCGGCTCACCGCTGCTGCTGGTGGGACGTTTTGGTGGTCGCGCCCTGCGCTTGCAGGATCTGACCACCGGTGGCTCCACATGGCCGCATGCACGCCCCACAGCCTCCATTGTCGATGCGGATCTGGATGCCAGCGGTACCACGGTGGTCGCGATCGCGAACGATGGCAGCTTGACCATCAGTGATGCACGCGACGGCACACCGTGGATGGAGCGCAACCTAAGCGGTGCTGCCGCGACTGCCTGCGCTCTTTCGGCCGATGGAACGCGCGTGTTGGTGGGAGGCAGCGACGGCTTGGTGCGCATCTATGACAAGGATCCTTTACCAGCGGCTTTGAGGCGCCTGCCCCGCAAGTTGGAGGGCTGGGAAGTTGAGCTAGAGCAGGGTTTGGCGGCTCCTTTGCGCTTTGAGCCGCGGGCAGAGCGATAATTCCGCGATTCCCTTCCACGGTCCTTCCGGCCGAGTCCTGAACCTTTGACAGACCCCATCTCGCCGGAATCGCGCCTTCGTGCGATCATCGAGACCACATCGGGCCCCGTTATGCAGCACCCTCTCTCGCGCCACGCGTACGCTAGTCTCGCTTGTGCGGTCCTTGCGGCTTCCGTTGGAGCGCAAGCACCCGGCCGTTTCGTAGGCTCCATCGAGTGGCAGAGCTCCTCGACTGGTTTGCCTGATGGCACCGGTGCCGCACCACTCACAGAAGGCGACTTGCTGGCGCCTACCTTCGTGGGCTTCGGGCCCTTGCCGCGCATGACGGTGGTGACGAACGGTGCTGCCTTGGGCTTGCCCAACTACACCACCTGCGCGGGGCATGTTGCAGGCACACCGTGTGGTGTTGAGGTGGATGCACACTCGCATGGCACCGACTCGTTGTTCCGTCCCTCAGGCGTGCCGGGCCTTCGTCCACGCATCTACTGGTCTGTCGACGAGTATGCCCGCGGTGTGGATACAGGCTCGCCTCTGCAGAACCGTCTGCCGCTCGAGGCCAGCGCCCTCGAAGCCGCCAGCGATGTCTACACCACACGCCCGTTGTTGGTAGGTCCTCTGCAACCGGGTCCGTTCCCATTGAGCACACTCTTGGTGCTCGACGGCAACGGCTTGCCCACATCTGCTGGCTTGCGTGCGCGCGGTTTGGGTCTGATCGAACCGATTCAACCCGGCACACCGGCGGACTCGGGTGACAACCTCGATGCATTGAGCTTGAGTCTGCCCAACCCCGGTGGAGTGCAGTACTACTCCGTCGACGGTGCTTTGCTCGATCCGTTCACAGGCATCAACGGCAGCAACACCGCCAGCACACTCAGCACTTCGCCTGCAGCTGTGCTGCGTCGCGCACCGGGTACAGCTGTCACGGTCTACGCCACTCCCGCGCAATTGGGCCTCGATCTCGAGGGCTTTGGCACGGACGACTTGGATGCACTGGTGCTAGCAGACGACGGCGATGGCGTGTACGAGCCGAGCCTCGCGCCCAATGACTGGGTGCAAGCGGATGGCACGCAGAGCAAAGACATGCTGCTCTTTTCCGTGCGTCGTGGCTCGCGCGTCATCGGTCGCTTGGACTCACTCTTCAATCTGCCGATCGAGCCGGGTGACATCCTCACGACTCCGGTTGGCGGTCTCGGCCGTCCAGCGATCTACATCCCGGCAGAGGCCATGGGTATGCGCACACAGCGCAGCGGTGCGGTCCAAGCGGATGATGTCGATGCTCTCGCTGTCGAGAAGGAACCGTACTGGGACTGCAACCAGAATGGAGTGGAAGACTCGGTCGACATCGCCCAAGGCGCTTCGTCGGACAACAACCAGAACTCCATTCCGGATGAGTGCGAAGACGAGTATGTGAAGAGCTGCTTCTGCACCACGGGTATGGGTCCGTGTGGCAATGATGAGCCGACCACCGGGTGTCGCAACTCGACGGGTGTGGGCGCAGGTCTGGATCCCGGTGGCTCCACGAGTTTGGTGGAGGACGATCTCACGCTTACCGCGAGCGGCCTTCCGCCCAATGCTGCCGTGCTGATGTTCTTGGGACCGAATGCAGCGAACACACCCTTCGGTGACGGTCGGCGGTGCGTGGGCTCGCCGCTGTATCGCTTGGGTGCCGCGCAGGCCAGCGCTGCAGGGGTGCTGACGCGCGGGCCAGGCATCGGAGTGCAGGCGTGTGCGGCACCGGGACTGGGTTGCTTTGCGTTGAGTTCTACTTGGCGCTTCCAGTTCTGGTACCGCAACGCGGCGAACTACTGCACGGCCAGCACCTTCAACCTGACCAATGCTGTCGATGTGACCTTTACGCCTTAGGGCTGCCGCTCGGTAGGCTTCCCTGATCATGACTTGGGAAGCCTGGTTCACGCTCGCGGTGTTGGTGGCCATGGTCATTGCGCTGGCACGCAACGCTGCTGCTGATGTGGTGATGGTGGGAGCGTTGGCGTTGTTCATGACAGCCAGCTTGGCTTCGGAGCTCTTTCCGTCTCCGGCCAAGCTCGTTGCGGGTCTCGGCAACGAAGCGCTGATCACGGTCGCTGTCTTGTATGTCGTGGTCGCGGGTTTGACGCGTACTGGTGCGATGGAGCTCCTGACACGGCGCTTGTTTGCGCGCGTTAGATCAGTGCGCACGGCACAGGTGCGCTTGATGCTCTCCAGTGCTGGTTTGTCAGCTTTTCTTAACAACACGCCCATCGTGGCGATGTACATGCCGGTGGTGTCCGACTTGGGCAAGCGCGCAGGCATCGCTGTTTCCAAGCTCTACATCCCGCTGAGTTACGCCACCATTCTGGGTGGTCTATGCACCATGATCGGCACGAGCACGAACATGGTTGTGCAGGGCCTGTGGGTGGCTGAGACAGGTGATCGCGAGGCGCTCTCGTTGCTCACGCCCGCGTGGGTGGGCGTGCCGTGCGCGCTGGTGGGCATGGGCTTCTTGTTGCTCACCTCCAAGTGGCTCTTGCCGGATCGCAAGCCCAGCGTGGTGGCCGCTGATCCACGCGAGTATGCGGTCGAGATGGAGGTCGTGGCTGGCAGTGCCCTAGTGGGGCGCAGCATCGAAGAGGCCGGCTTGCGCGGCTTGCCGGGCGCGTACTTGGCCGGCATCGAGCGCGATGGACGCGCGATGCCCGCGGTGGCCTCCAGCGAAGTGCTGCGCGCTCAGGATCGCTTGCTGTTCGTAGGCATCGTCGATTCGGTGCTCGACCTACAACGCGTGCGCGGCCTAGTGCCGGCTACGCAACAAGTGCACAAGCTCACGCAGCCGCGCTCGGAGCGTTGCTTGGTCGAGGCCGTGGTGTCGCCGCATTGCCCTTTGGTTGGTCAGAGCATTCGTGAAGGCCGCTTCCGCAGCATCTACAACGCAGCGGTGATTGCCGTGGGTCGCTCAGGCGCGCGCTTGCAAGGCAAGATCGGCGACATCGTGCTGCAAAGCGGCGATCAGTTGCTCTTGGAAGCCCATCCGTCTTGGCATGAACAGCAGCGTAACTCGCGCGACTTCTACCTTGTTTCGCGTCTCGACAACTCGACACCGCCCGGCCACGAGAAGGCGGTGTGGGCCTTGGGCATCTTGGTTGTGATGGTGTTCGTCGCGGGCATGGAGTGGCTCTCGATGATGCATGCCGCGCTGCTCGGTGCTGGTGCGATGCTGCTGAGCGGTTGCTGCAATGTGCAGGCTGCACGACGCAGCATCGACTGGGAGGTCCTGATCACCATCGCGGCAGCCTTGGGCGTAGGCGAAACGATGCGCAGCACAGGTCTCGCACAGAGCTTAGCCACCGGCGTAGTCTCCGCTGTCGGTGACTACGGGCCGTGGTTTGTGCTGGCCGCGATCTATGCGACGACGATGGTGCTTACGGAGCTGCTGTCGAACAACGCCACCGCAGCGTTGATGTATCCCATCGCGATGGCTACTGCTGCATCACTGGAATGTAGCGCCTTGCCCTTTGTGATGGTGGTGCTCGTAGCTGCGTCGTGCGGCTTCGCGACGCCCATCGGCTATCAAACGAACTTGATGGTCTACGGTCCGGGAGGCTATCGCTTCACGGACTTCCTCAAGGTGGGGCTGGCGCTTGACCTTGTGGTGATGGCGACGGCTCTGGTCGTGATCCCGTTGGTGTGGCCGCTGGACAGGCTGCTGAGCTGAGCAACCTGTCCAGCAGTGGTTCACACGAAGAAGATGTAGGTGATGGCGATGAAGGTCGGGATCAAGATCGCCACCGACCACGCCATGTAGCCAAAGAACGACGGCATCTTGACGCCGTTCTCCTCGGCGATGGCTTTGACCATGAAGTTCGGGCCATTGCCGATGTAGGTCATGGCACCCATCATCACGGCACCACACGAAATCCCCATCAGGATCGTCACATTCTCGCCGCCTGCGGCCAGGAACTTGGCGAGGTACATGCCTTCCAACGGGATGCCCGCCTGACCGCACGCCACAGCTGCGAAGGTCAGGTAGGTAGGCGCGTTGTCAAGGAAAGAGGACAAGAGCCCCGCCGCCCAGAAGTACTGCGCCGGATGAGCAATGCCCAGATCATCACCGCGCGCATTCAGCAACTGCATGGGCGCGATCATCGTGGCGAAGATGCCTGCGAACAGGATCGCCACCTCAAGGATCGGACCATAGCTGAACGAGTTGGCCGCGCGAATCGCCGGCTTCGTCAGGACGAGACCCAACACTGCCAGACCCGCCATGGATGCTTCGGCAACACCAAAGGTCCACGGTTGACCGGCGTTGAACCAGCCTTGCGCGCTGCCAAGGATGGCGCACACCACACCGATCAACAGCACGATGTTGTGCTTGCCATCGATGCCCAGCGGCTCGTGCTTCATCGCCTCTTCTAGCTGTGAGCCAGGGCGCTCCTTCTCTTCTTTATCGAGCACATAGCTGTCAAGGAAGTTGAACAGCACCAGCAGCAGCACGTTGACGATGATCCATTCCTTCCACAGCTGCAGCGTCCATTCAAAGGGCACTCCTTTGAGGAAGCCGAGGTAGAGAGGCGGGTCGGCGAAGGGCGTCAGCAATCCTCCGCAGTTGGACACGATGAAGATGAAGAACACCACTTGGTGCGCACGGCGTTGACGCGACTTGTTAGCGCGCAAGAACGGCCGAATCAGCACCATCGATGCGCCCGTGGTGCCAATCAAGTTCGCCAGCACCGCGCCAATCGCCAGCATGCCGGTGTTCGAGAGCGGCGTGCCATTCAGCGATCCACGCAAGTAGATGCCACCCGAGATGATGTACAGCGCTCCTAACAGGCATAGGAACGAGACATACTCCATCGCGGAGTGCGT
>JBILXQ010000192.1:0-5578 GCA_044378375.1 Planctomycetota bacterium | reverse complement strand
ATCCAACCACCTGCAAAGAGACCGAGTACTTGGAACACATGCAGCATGCGGTGCCGCCGCGCGAAGTAACGGATGCGGATGCGTGCAGGCACGAGAGTGGCGACCCAAGTGCTCCATGGTGGGTGCGAGGAAAGACCTGCGGCCCAATACAACGCGGCCGATCCATACAGGGCCCACGCTGGCATGCCGTCGAGCACGGCACCTACGAGCATCGGCACAAAGCTGAGTGCTTGCAGCAAGGCGCACGCACTCACGAAGCGCCGTTGCGATCCGACGAGGACCACAAGGCGTGGCGTCAGCAGTTGCACGGTTGCCCCCAACAGCAACGGTACGGTGGCAACTAAACCTGACACGGTCTCGCCCAGGCCAAGCGCCACAGCAAACGCAGCGATATAGAGCTCGCCCATGCCCACCATCAGCGACCAAGCGAGTCCATCGACCCAAATGGTGCGTAGATCGCGGCGCAGATCGGTGTGGGTGCTAGGCATGCGTGACGGCAGCGTCCTGATCCCTCATCGTTGCATGGACAAGGGGGCAGAGGGAAGTGGCAGGAGGACGCAGGATGTCCTAGCCTCGCGGACAGAGCGCATGTCCTTTCCTGAAGTCGTCGCCCACCGCGGTCTGCCGGCCGTCGCTACCGAGAACACGCTGGCCTCGTTTGAGGCCGCTCTGGCGGGCGGTGTGCGCTTTGTCGAGTGCGATGTGCTGCTGACCAAGGACGCGGTGCCGGTGCTGCACCATGACCGCGACTTGCTGCGCTTCCACGGTCTGCCGCAGGCCGTGCACGAGCTGCCGCTGAGGGACTTGCGCCAGCGGTTGACAAGCCTTGCGGACTTCGTCGAGCTGCTGCGGCGCACACCCGGCGTGTGTGCCTTCGTCGAGCTCAAACGCCAAGCTTTGGAGGTCCATGGACCGGATCTGGTGTTGGAGCGCGTGCTGGCCGAGCTGCAACCGCTGGGGACCCGCGCGGTGTTGATCAGCTTTGATTGCGAGGTGCTGCGCGGTGTGCGCGCGCGCTCGGCGCTGCGCGTGGGGCCGGTGCTGAAGACGTGGAAGGAACACGAGTCGCCCGAAGTGCGCGCCCTAGATGCCGACTATCTGTTCGTGGACCTGCAAGGTGTACCTGACACCGGTAGTCTCCATGCGGGCGCCGCCGATACGGTGGTCTACGAGGTCGCCGAGGCAAGCGTGGCGCGCGGTCTCGCCGCACGCGGTGTGCGCATGGTCGAGAGCTTTGACAGCGTGCGCTTGCAGCATGTGCTGCGCGGAGCTGCGGGAAGTCCAGCATGATGGACAACGTCGATGTGCTTGTAGTGGGCGGCGGCATTCATGGTGTCGGCGTCGCCCAAGCCGCAGCTGCGGCTGGATACACGGTGCTGCTGGTGGAAGAGCGTCATCTAGCTGCCGGCACATCGAGTCGTTCGTCCAAGCTCATTCATGGTGGCTTGCGTTACCTGGAGTCAGGCCAATACTCGCTGGTGCACGAATCGCTGCGCGAACGCGCGATTCTGCTGCGTGTGGCACCCCACTTGGTGGTGCGCCGCGACTTCTTGTTGCCGCTCTACCACGACTCGCGTCGCGGACCGTGGACCATGCGCGCCGGCTTGACGCTGTACTGGTTGCTGGCTGGTCTGCGGCCCCACACCGGTTGGGGTTCCATCGCCAAGTCACGCTGGTCTGAGCTCGATGGCCTGTCGACTCACGAGCTGCAGGCGGTCCTGCGCTACAGCGATGCCTGCACCGATGATGCGGCACTGACACGAGCAGTCGCCGCTTCGGCGCGTGAGTTAGGAGCCACGGTCCTTGAAGGCACGCGCTTGCACGCGGCCACCAAGACGGCGCGTGGCTGGCAGGTGCAGTTGCAACATGAGTACACCTTGTCGACAGTTGCCTGTGCGGTGTTGGTCAATGCCGCGGGCCCGTGGGTCGAGCAAGTGCGCACGCGTGTGCAACCGCCACCTCCCAGCAGCCCGGTTAGTCTGGTGGCGGGCACGCACATCGAGCTACGCGGTACGTTGCAGCATGGCCCCTACTACTTTGAGGCCCGCGATGGACGCGGGATCTTCGCCATTCCGTGGCATGGTCGCACTCTGGTGGGCACCACCGAACGTGTGCATGTAGAGGATCCGGCACTCGTAGCTCCGACCACAGCAGAGGTTGAGTACCTGCAAAGCGAGTATGCTCGCCGCTTCCCCACGCGCAGCACGCAGGTAGAGTCGGCCTGGGCCGGGCTGCGCGTCTTGCCCGCGGACGGCGCCGTGTTCCATCGTGCACGCGAGACTGTTTTGGTTGTGGATGAGGAAGCACACCCGCGCTGGTTAGCGATCTATGGTGGCAAGCTAACCGGCTACCGCGCCGCTGCAGAGCGCATCGTGCGCCGCCTCGCGCCGAGCTTGCCTGCGCGTGCACGCCGCGCCGACACGCGCACGCTGCGCCTGCCTTTGGATCCGGCAGGAGTGCGTCTCGATCGCTAGCGTGTGGCAGCGCGCATGGCTTCACGCCAGCGTTGCCATCGATCGAGCAGTGCCGGATCGTTGCGTGGTGTGTAGACCTGCGCTGTTTCCGAGCGCGCTGTCACGCTCTGCAATAGTTGCCGCGCCAAGCCACGCGCGGTGCTTTCTTTCTCGCTGCTGCGCACGACTTGCAAGCCGGAGACATCGGCCAGTCGCTGGCAGACACCGTCGAGCGTGGCCAAGCCACCGCCCACGCGCAGCGTCTGCAATGGCTCGATCTGCCGCAAGCGCTCGAGGTTCTCGCACACCATGTAGACGATGCTCTCCACCACAGCGACGAGCTTTTGTTGCGGCGTACCTTCGCTCAACCAATGCGACGCAAAGTTGGAGCGCCACCAAGGCGAACCCAAGCCTGCCACGCCGTTTAGGAACAAGGGCGGTGCCGTTTCGCTGCGCAACAACGCGTCGAGATCGAAGGCTTGCTCGCCCAGCTCCAACTCTTCCAGCGCCCAAGCCAGCGCAGATCCCGCTCCATTGACAGTACCCTCTACGGCCCACACCGGAGCGCTGCTGTCGTCCTTGGCCACGATGCCCACGAGCAATCCGTCAGCCTGTGCAGGGCGCGCATGGACCACACGCTGCACGAAGGCTCCTGTACCAAAGACTACGGTGGCTTCCGTCGTTTGCGGTGCGCCTGCGGCCCACAAGGCCGCGCTTTGGTCACCAGTGCAGACTGTCAAAGGCGCTGTACGCTTGCCCAAGTCGAGCGTGCCGAAAGCAGCACGAGTAGCGACAATCGTGGGCAAGGCTGTACGCGGCACACCGAACGAGTCGCACAACCACGGATCCCAAGCGAGTGTCTCCAACGACACCAGCTGCGTGCGCAGCGCATTCGCCAGATCGACCACACACGGGTGTTCGTTGCACAAGCGCGCCAGCAAGAACGAGGCAACCGGTCCCAAGGCCAAGCTGCCCTCGGCCAAGTGCGTGCGTGCGCGCAGGTTGGTGTTGGTGATCCACGCCAGCTTGGAGGCCCCGTAGTGCGGCGACAGCGGCAAGCCAGTCAGAGCCCTGATGCGCTCCGCATGCGGTGCCAAGTCCACCACGCGCGCAGCGGCCCGACGATCCTGCCATGACAGCACCGGACTCAAGGCACCACCGGAGGCGCGATCCCACGCCACGCACGAGCTGCGCTGGGTCGCGAGTCCTGCGGCCACGACCTCATTGACGCGCGAGCCCAACTGCTTGCCGAGGTCCTTGATGCAGCGTCGCAGCGACTGCACCAACTCCTCTCCGTCTTGCTCGACCTCGTCCTCGCCGCGGCGCGTGGTCGGAACCTCGACTTGGGCGCGAGCCACCACCTGCAGAGCTTCATCAAAGACCAATGCCCGACTCGACGAGCCGCCCTGATCCAACGCGACAACGAGGCGACGACTCATCGCGGAATCACAGCACCTTCACGCCGTGTTTCCTCGCGATACAAATCACACAGACGCTGCGTCAGCACGCCGCGTACATGCGCAATCGTGCGCCCGTCGATGCACTTGACCCACGACAACTCCCCCATGGTACCTGTGGTGAAGACCTCGTCGGCGGTGTGGAACTCCATCAGGGACAAGCGGCGTTCTTCCACCTGCAGACCGGCTTGGCGCCCCAAGTCCAAAACCACGCCGCGCGTGATACCCGGCAAACAAGCATCGGCGTGCGGCGTCTTCAGCACACCATGTTTGACAAGGAACACATTCGTGGCATTCGTCTCGGCTACAAACCCGTCACTGTCCAACATCAGGGCATCATCGGCGCCAGCGTTGTTGGCCTCGATCTTGGCCAAGATGTTGTTGATCAAGTTGTTGTGGTGGATCTTCGAGTCAATCGAGCTCGGTCCATTGCGGCGCACCGACGAAGTCACGAGTGTCAAGCCGCCTTGACCGTACACCGGAGCCTTCCACTCGGCCAAGACAATCAGCGTGCAACCGTAGCGATTGAACTTCGGGCTCATGCCCGAGGTCACCTTCTTGCCGCGGGTAAGGGTCAAGCGCACATGCGCACCGTCGTACATGCCGTTGGCCTGCAAGGTTTCCAACACCGCACGCTCGATGTCAGCACT
Organism: Planctomycetota bacterium; assembly: GCA_044378375.1. GTDB lineage: Bacteria > Planctomycetota > UBA1135 > UBA1135 > SXXH01. The sequence continues at coordinate 1,018 of JBILXQ010000192.1, read as the reverse complement.
GCTGGGCACTTCGGCAAAGGCCATGGCCTTGGCGGAATCCTGCAAGCGTGCCAAGTGTGCCGCCAAGCGGAACACACGGCCTTCGTAGACGCGCAAACCTTCCCAGACAGCGTCGCCGCCTTGCACAGACGAATCGAACACACTCACTTTGGCTTCGTCGCGCGGCACCAATCGACCGCCTACATGCACCAAGATGTCGTTGTTGCGCGGATCAGGAAGCAGCGGATCTACAGCCATAGTCAGTCGCCTAGTATGTCAGTCGCCGCGGATTGCCAGCTGGGACAGCTCGGCATAGATGGGGAGCACTTCTTCGAGCAAAGGACGCAGGTGCTCAGGAAACGGTGTGCGCTTGGGTTGCCACGGAGCAAAGCCTGTCGAACGATGCACGCTCGCATACCAGTGCGGTGCCCACACACCGTCCTCGGGACGCGGCCCAGCAGACCAACGCAACATGGCTTCGTCGAACGGCAGACCGAGCTTGGTGCACAACTGTGACAACACCGCGCGCGGGTCTTTGAGCACCTCGGAGGCCACCAGCACCGGCGGCTCCTGCCCTAGGCGGCGCAGCTCGGCCAGAATGGCCAACTGGGCGGCGTAGCCTGTATCGCGCAACGTAGGTTGCGGGAAGGCCTCGGCCAAGGAAGGCAGCATGTCGATGGGATCGCGCGTCAACAGCACATTGACACAGCGTCCAAGAAAAGCCGGCTCGACTTCGATCAAGTGATGCGCCATCTGCTTGCAGAACAGCACAGGGCGATCGCAGGCGCCGAGGATCACATCCCGCACCACGGCCTCGCCGTCCTGATTCTGTGAGGTCAACACCTCGGCACGCCCGGGATGGTCCAGCCCCGTGACCCGCAGGTAGTGCGCATACAACGGCTCATCCACGACCCGCGTATCCGCGCGTTGGGCGAACGAGTACATCAAGGCCGTCGAGACGTTGCGAGGCCCCGACCAGACATTCAAACGTAGTACGGGTGTCGGTTCGGGTGTCATCACGCGAAGCACTCTAGGGTCT
>JBILXQ010000191.1:0-5587 GCA_044378375.1 Planctomycetota bacterium | reverse complement strand
TTCCACCGATCCGTCGCAAGTGGCGCGCATTGAGCGTTCGCTGGACTTCACCAAGACTTTGGTGCTTGTCGCCAGCAAGTCGGGCAGCACGCTTGAGCCCGCGATCCTGCAAGCGCGCTTTACAGCAGCGTTGGAGCAAGCGCTGGGCAAGGGCAAGGCCGCGCAGCGCTTGGTGGCGATCACCGATCCGGGTTCCAAGCTCGAAGCACAAGCCAAGAGCGAGGGCTGGCGCGCGATCTTCCACGGCGAGCCCCAGATCGGCGGCCGCTTCTCGGTGCTGTCGGTCTTCGGCCTCGTGCCGGCGGCGTTGCTGGGCGTCGACTTGGTGGCGTTCCTCGCGCACGCCCAGGCGATGGCTGCGCGCTGTCGTGTCGAGGGCGCTGGCAATCCCGGCTTTGTCTTGGGCGCATTCCTAGGAGAATGTGCACGCCACGGTCAAGACAAATTGACAGTGCACGCTTCGGCGGGCCTCGCGAGCCTTGGTGCGTGGTTGGAACAACTGGTGGCCGAGTCGACCGGTAAGGTGGGCTTGGGCATCGTGCCGGTGGATGGGGAGACGCTGGCCGCCCCCCAGACCTATGGCAACGATCGCGTGTTCGTGCATGTGCGCTTGCAGGGTGACACGAGCATGGATGCGGCCATGGCTGCGTTGGCGGCCGCGGGTCATCCCGTGGTGCGCTTGGACGTGCCGTCGGTCCTGCACTTGGGCGCGGAGTTCTTCCGTTGGGAGTACGCCACGGCTGTGGCTGGGGCCGTGATCGGCATCCATCCCTTCGATCAGCCGGATGTGGAAGCCTCCAAGGTCGAGACGCGCGCGTTGACCGATGCGTACGAGCGCGATGGTCATCTGCCGGCCGAGAAGCACTTCTTCGAGGAAGACGGTGTGCTGCTGTACGCCGATGCGCAGCACACGGCGCGCTTGCGTCAAGCTACGGGCGCGGAGGCCAAGCTGGTGGATGTGTTGCGTGCGCACTTGGCCACGGCCGGGCGCGGCGACTATGTGGGCTTGCTGGCCTACCTAGACATGGATGGTACGCGCGAAAGCGAGCTGGCCCGCATGCGCAGCGTCGTGCGCCAGCACTTGCGCACCGCCACCTGTGTAGGTTTTGGCCCGCGTTTCTTGCACTCCACGGGGCAAGCGTACAAGGGCGGGCCGAACAGCGGCGTGTTCCTGCAAGTCACCTGCGTCAAGACGCAGGACACGCCGGTGCCGGGGCGTCCTGTGAGCTTTGGCGTTGTGCAAGCCGCGCAAGCGCGCGGTGACCTGGCGGTGCTGCAAGCGCGCGGGCGTCGTGCCCTGCGTGTGCACCTGCCGGATGATTCTGCTCAAAGCGTGGCGCGCTTGCGTGCTGCGCTGGAGTCCGCTCTCAAAGCCGTCCCTCAAGTAACCCGTTAAGAGAACTAGACACATGCAAATCGCGATGATCGGTCTGGGGCGCATGGGCGCCAATATGGCGCTGCGCTTGCTGCGCGCTGGCCACAAGGTGGTGGTGTGGAACCGCGACCATTCCAAGGCCGAAGAATTGGTGCCGCACGGTGCTGTGGCGGTGAAGACCATCGAAGAGTTGGTGCAGAAGCTAGAGCGTCCGCGCGCCGCGTGGGTGATGTTGCCTGCGGGCGATGTGACCGATGCGATGATCACCAAGCTCGGCGAGTTGATGTCGCCTGGTGACACCGTCATCGATGGCGGCAACACCTACTACAAGGATGATGTGCGCCGCTCGAAGGCTCTCTTGCCGAAGGGCGTGCACTATGTGGATTGCGGCACCTCTGGTGGCGTGTGGGGCTTGGAGCGCGGCTACTGCTTGATGATCGGCGGTCCCAAGGAAGCGGTCTCGCGCTTGGAGCCGGTGTTCCGCACGCTGGCCCCGGGCAAGGCTGCTGCTGGTCCTACGCCGGGTTCGGTCGGCGGCACGGCAGAAGAAGGCTTCTTGCACTGCGGGCCGGTCGGTGCCGGGCACTTCGTCAAGATGATCCACAACGGCATCGAGTACGGCGTGATGCAGGCCTATGCCGAAGGCTTTGACATCCTCAAGTGCGCCAACAAAGAGTCGCTGCCGGCGGACATGCGCTATGACTTCGAGCTCGACAAAGTGTCGGAGCTGTGGCGTCGCGGCAGCGTGATCGGCTCTTGGTTGCTGGATTTGACAGCCATCGAGTTGGCGCGTGATCCCAAGCTCGCGGACTTCAGCGGCGTGGTGAACGACTCCGGCGAAGGACGCTGGACCGTGCAAGCGGCGGTGGAAGAAGCCGTGCCGGCGGATGTGCTCACGGCCGCGCTGTATGTGCGCTTCCGTTCGCGCCAAGACCACACCTATGCAGAGAAGGTGTTGTCGGCGATGCGCAAAGGCTTTGGCGGTCACCAAGAGCCCAAGAAGGGTTGAGAGAGTAGGTGCCTTTCATGGACGATCAGCAGCAAGCCATGTTCGATGCGGGACTCGACAGTCTCGTCAATCCCTTTGCCGCTCCTGTGGGACCGGCCGCCATTGTCATCTTTGGTGCAGCAGGGGACCTGACGAAGCGCAAGTTGATTCCTGCACTGTGCAACTTGCTGCATGATCGGCTGTTGGCGCCGAACTTTTGCATCATCGGTGTGGGGCGCACTGCGCTCGACACCGCGACCTATCGGGCGCGCGTGGAAGAGGACATCCAGCGCTACAAAACGCACGATTTGCCGCGCGACATCATCGAAGCGGTGCTGGCGCGTGTGCGCTATGTGTCGGGCGACTTCAACGACCCGGCTGCGTATGTGCGCTTGGAAGAGGAGCTCCTCGACGCCGAGAAGTCCTACGGCACGGGCGGCAATCGTCTCTTTTACTTGTCTACCGCGCCGGAGTACTTCGCGACCATCGTCAAGCAGCTCGGTGCTGCGCGTTTGGTGCGCGAGCATGAGCGCGCCGGCGAGCGTCCTAGCAGTGGTGGCTGGCGCCGTGTGATCGTCGAGAAGCCGTTCGGCATCGATCTCGATTCGGCCAAGCAGCTCAACCGCGACTTGCGCGAGACCTTGCGCGAAGACCAGATCTTCCGCATCGATCACTACCTCGGCAAAGAGACTGTGCAGAACATCTTGGTGTTCCGCTTTGGCAACTGCATGTTCGAGCCGATCTGGAACCGGCGCTACATCGACAATGTGCAGATCACGGTGGCCGAGTCGATCGGCGTGGAAGGCCGCGGCGGGTACTACGACACGGCGGGCGCGCTGCGCGACATGGTGCCGAACCATATCTTGCAGTTGCTGTCGTTGGTGGCGATGGAGCCGCCGACGAGCTTTGAAGCCGAGGCTGTGCGCGAAGAGAAGGCCAAAGTGCTGCGCGCCATCGCGCCCATGACTCCCGAGCGCGTGCTGACGCATGCGGTGCGTGGTCAGTACGGCGAAGGCTTGGTCGATGGCAAGAAGGTGCCCGGCTATCGCCAAGAAGAGCGCGTGCCGCTGAAGAGTGGTACGGAGACCTATGTAGGCATGCAGCTGTCGGTCGACAACTGGCGCTGGGCCGATGTGCCGTTCTACTTGCGCACCGGCAAGCGCATGCCGCGCCGTGTCAGCGAGATTTCGATTCAGTTCAAGCGCCCGCCGCTGCTGTTGTTCCGCAACACGCCGGTGGAGCACTTGTCGCGCAACGTGCTGGTCATTCGTGTGCAGCCTGACGAAGGCATTGCGCTGCGCTTCGGCGCGAAAGTGCCCGGGCCCAGCGTGCGCATGGGCAATGTGGCGATGGACTTCCGCTACAAGGATCACTTCGGTTCGACCGTGTCGACCGGCTACGAGACGCTCTTGTATGACTGCATCAAGGGCGACACGACGCTGTTCCAGCGCGCCGACATGATCGAGACCGGTTGGGAGATCGTGAACCCGATGTTGGAGGTGTGGCGTGCCTTGCCGCCGCGCACCTTTGCCAACTATGCGGCGGGTACCTGGGGGCCGCGCGAGGCCGATGACTTGTTGGCGCGTGAAGGCCGGCGCTGGCGCAGGATCGAGGAATGAACGCACCGTTGGTGCAGGTGCACGCCGATGCCGAGGCGGTCGCGCGCGCTGGAGTCGCGCGCTTTGTCGCCGCTGTGCGTGCGGCGCAAGCAGTGCGCGGACGGGCTCTGGTGGCGCTGGCCGGTGGCTCGACGCCGCGTCGCATGCACGAACTGCTGGTGTCCGAAACACTTGACTGGTCGCGCATCGATGTGTGGTTCGGAGACGAGCGCTGTGTCGAGCCCACGCATGCCGACAGCAACTATGGCTCGGCTCACAAGGCCTTGTTGTCGCGCGTACCCATTCCGGCTGCCAATGTGCATCGCTTGCGGGGCGAGTGCGCACCGCAACACGCTGCGGATCTCGCCGAGGCAGAGCTAGCCCGAGTTGCGGGGCCCTTTCCGCAGAGCTTTGACTTGCTGTGCGTGGGTATGGGCGCTGACGGCCACACCTTGTCGCTCTTCCCTGGCACTTCCGCTTTGGCGGTGCGCGAGCGCGCCATCGTCGCCAACCATGTACCGCACTTGGGAGGCACGGGCGCGTACCGCCTGACCTTCACCTTGCCCGTGGTGCATGCGGCGCGCGAAGTCCTGTACCTCGTGTGCGGTGCCGACAAGCGCCCGATGGTGACGGCCGCAACGGCCGACCAGCCCGGAACCACGCCGCCACCGGCTGCTTTGGCCCGCTCGGCACACGGCTCGACAGTCTGGCTGGTTGATTCGGCGGCCGCTCCCTAAACTGTTTGCGCCCGAACGCCGCCCATGTGGGTTGGATCGGGCCCACCACGCCATGATCGACTCCTTCCAGACGCGCGGCACGCTGACTGTCGGCGGCCGCACTTACGCCATCGCGCGCCTCAAGCCCCTGCAAGCCAAGTTCCCGGCTGTAGCCAAGCTGCCTTGGTCGCACCGCATCTTGTTGGAGAACTTGTTGCGCACAGAAGACGGCATCGCTGTGCACAAGGCCGACATCGAAGCGCTGTGCAACTGGGACGCGAAGGCCACGCCGGACAAGGAGATTCAGTTCACGCCGGCGCGCACGCTGTTGCAGGACTTCACCGGTGTGCCGTGTGTGGTCGACCTCGCCGCGATGCGCGATGCGATGAAGACGCGCGGCGGTGATCCCAACAAGATCAATCCGCTGTCGCCGGTCGAGTTGGTCATCGACCACTCGGTGCAGGTGGACTACTTCGGTACAGCGGATGCGTTCGCGAAGAACGCGGAGATCGAGTTCGAGCGCAACGGCGAGCGCTATGCGTTCTTGCGTTGGGGCGCGATGGCGTTCCAAGACTTCAAGGCTGTGCCGCCGGATACGGGCATCGTGCACCAGGTGAACCTCGAGTTCTTGGCGCGCGTGACGATGGATCGCAAGGTCGATGGTGTGGAGTGGGCGTACCCCGACACGGTCGTGGGCACCGATTCGCACACGACGATGATCAACGGTCTGGGCGTGTTGGGTTGGGGCGTCGGCGGTATCGAAGCCGAGGCCGCGATGCTGGGCCAGCCGGTGTCGATGCTGATCCCGCAAGTCGTGGGCGTGCGCCTGATGGGCAAGCTGAAGGAAGGCGCGACCGCGACGGACCTCGTGTTGCGCGTGACGGAGATGCTGCGCAAGCACGGCGTCGTC
>JBILXQ010000004.1:0-20373 GCA_044378375.1 Planctomycetota bacterium | reverse complement strand
CAATGTGTTGCCGGGCGGCGATCAAGACTTGCCGATCGTGCTGCAAGATCGTCGCTTGCGCTCCGATGGCACCATCTTCTTCGATGCCCTCGATCACAACGGCTATCTCGGCGACATCATGGTCGTCAACGGCGCCGCACAACCGTTCTTGCGCGTGCAGCGTCGCAAGTACCGCTTCCGCTTCCTAGACGGTGCCAACGCGCGCTTCTTCTTGTTGCGCTTGACGTGGGGCAACTTCACGCAGATCGGCAACGACAGCTGGCTCTTGCCGCAGGCCATCGAGACCAACGAGCTGTTGCTTAGCCCCGCTAAGCGTTGCGATGTGATCGTGGACTTCACCAACGCACCGAACGAGGTGTACTTGGTCAATATCCTCAAGCAGGACAGCGGTCGCGGACCTGGTGGCACCACGGCCAACCCGCAACGCTTGAATCCCGGCGTCCCGATGATGAAGTTCATCGTCGAGGGTCCTGTGGTGGGCAACGATGCCACGGTGGTGCCCGGCACGCCGCTGCGTCCGCACCACGCCATCGCCGCCAGCGAGATCACGACCACGCGTGAGTTCCTCTTCCACCGCTCCAATGGTGCGTGGATGATCAACGGCAAGTTCTTTGACGAGTTCCGCGCCGATGCAACGCCCACCTTGGGCTCGGCCGAGCGCTGGATCCTCAAGAACGGTGGCGGCGGTTGGTGGCACCCTGTGCACATCCACCTGGAGTCGCACCAGATTGTCAAATTTAATGGACAGGCACCGGCACCGTCGCTGCGCTACAAGTCCGATGTGGCCATGCTCGGCCCGAACGACACGGCCGAGGTGCACATGCGCTTCCGCACCTTCACCGGGCCGTTCGTGTTCCACTGCCACAACCTGGAGCACGAGGACATGCGCATGATGTTCGTGTTCGATCCGCGGACCACGCCCACCCAGGCCCCGCAACCGATCCAGTCGTACTACCCGTGAGGCCCTAAAGCCGCACGAGGTAAGTTGAGCGACCCGCGCCCGTCCCTTTAGGCGCGGGTCGCTCTCTGTTTGGGCTCTCGGTTCCGGCGACTATCCAACCGAACCTTAAGCGTTGTGAGCGAATGGCTTAGGAAGTTGGAAATATCTTCCCAACTTCAGGAATCCATGGTCGGTTTGGTGCGAACTGCACCTCTGGGCAAGCCATGAACCAACCGCAACCGTCCCGCCGCACCTTCCAAACCCTGCTGGGTATGGGGGCTTTTTCGTTCCTAGCATCGAAAACCCTCAGCGCCGCAGTACCCCCCAAGGCTCGTCCGTACCCCCTGGCCGAGGATCCTTCGCCCTTCCAATTCACGCCGTTCACGCGCGATTTGCCGATTCCGGCTACGAAGACGCCTTTGGCGCGCATCAGCGGGGCGCTGCCAGCCAGCGGACTGCCGTTCATTCCAGGCGATTGTCGACACGGGATTGCGCCCGAGTTCGCGACACGCCCGGCAGCTTGGCAGCGCTATCCGCTGCACCTGTACGAAATCGACCAGCGCGAAAGCGTGGCAGAAATTGTCCCCGGCGTACAAACGCCCATTTGGGGATACGACGGTGTCTTCCCCGGCCCGACCCTGCGCGCACGCTTGGGCGAGCCGTTCGTGGTGCGCTTCAAGAACAGCCTCTCCCACGCGACCAGCATCCACTACCACGGCGGGCACAGCCCCGCGCACGCCGACGGCTACCCGAACTTCTACGTCGATCCGGGCGAAGCGCGCGACTACTACTACCCGAACATTCTGCCGCAGAACCCCGACGGCACGACGGATGCCGGCGATGCGCCGTCGACCAACTGGTACCACGACCATGCCATGGATGAGGCAGCACACAATGTGCTGTACGGCTTGGCAGGCTTCTACTTGGTCAAGGACGACCTCGAAGCGCAGTTGGAAGCTGACCGCGTGCTGCCGTCAGGTGAATTTGACATCCCCATGTCGTTCGCCGACCGCCGCTTGCGCTCGGATGGCTCCTTGTGGTTCGACGCGCTTGACCACAACGGCTACTTGGGTGACATCCACACGGTGAATGGCATCGCCCAGCCGCGCTTGCGTGTGCAGCGCCGCAAGTACCGCTTGCGCTTCTTGGACGGCGCCAACGCGCGCTACTACTTGTTGCGCTTGTCGGCAGGCGTGATGGTGCGCATCGGCAACGACGGGCATTTGCTGCCTGCCGCGCAAGCAGCCAGTGAAGTCTTCCTGGCACCTGGCAAGCGTGCCGATGTGATCATCGACTTCCGCAATGCGCCGAACACGGTCTACTTGAACAACCACCTCCAACAAACCGGTGGTCGCGGCCCCGACGGCACGTGGGAGCAACCCCGACTGCTGGACACACCGGTGCCGATGCTGCGCTTTGATGTGGTTGGCGCCCCGGTACAGAACGACGCCACGGTGGTCGTCGGTACTCCTCTGCGGCCGTTCCGCGAGATCTTGGACTCGGAGATCGTGCGCACGCGGCGCTTCCGCTTCCATCGCTCGAACGGTGCGTGGAAGATCAACGACAAGTTCTTCGATGAGTTCGTGGCCGAAGCCGTGCCGGAACTGGGCACTGCAGAGCGTTGGATCTTTGAGAACGGATCGGGCGGCTGGTGGCATCCGGTGCATGTGCATCTAGAGGCTCATCAAATCGTGCGTCACGGCGGCAACGCGCCGCGATCGTGGGAGCGCTACTGGAGCGACATCTCCGTGCTCGGCCCCAACGACAGCACCGAAGTGAAGATGCGCTTCCGCACCTTCAGCGGCCCGTTCGTGATGCACTGCCATGCAGTCGAACACGAGGACATGCGCATGATGTTGGCCTACGATCCGCGTGTCCAAGGTCGCCCGGGCACGGCACCCATCGGGGCCTACTACCCCTGAGGCTCACGGAAGAACTTTCCGTATCGGTGACGGGGATCGTGGCCAATGGTCACGATCCCCGTCGCATGTAGCCGAAGCCGCACTAGAGTTCAGTGCGTCCTCCGCCGGACGCACACACGCCATGCGCACCGCAACCGCTATCCACGCGTCTCTACTGTCCGTCCTGTTTGTCTATGCGTGCACGATGCCTAGCACGCAGTCGCAACAGTCGACGGAACCTCAAGCCACCAAGGCCACGGTCGACCAATCTCCGACGGTTGACGAGGCAATCGTCGACGAGGCTGCCCTGCGCAGCACCACCTGGACGCCGCAACCAGCCAACCAACGGCGCGCAGATCGCTTCGCTGATGTAGAGCTGCTCACGCAGGATGGAGAGACGGTCAAATTCTTGAGCGACCTCGTGCGCGATCGCGCCGTGTTGCTCAACTTCATGTACACCAACTGTTCTGGGATTTGACCCAAGAACACCGCGAACCTCGTGCAGGTGCGCAACCAACTCGCTGACCAAGGTGCGACGGATGTGTTGATGGTGTCCATCAGCATCGACCCCGAGCATGATCGCCCCGAGCAACTGCGTGAGATGCGGGATCGCTACAGCATCACGGATGAGCCCGGCAAGCCGCGCTGGATCTTCTGCACCGGCAGCGAAGCGGCCATCACGGAAGTCCGCAAGAGCCTCGGGCTTTGGGACCCGGATCCCATTGTTGATCAGGACAAGACGCAACATGCCGGCACGGTGGTCTATGGCGATGATCGACTGGACCGCTGGGCGGTGACGCCGGCCTTGATCGAACCGCGGCGCTTGTCCGAGGCCATTCTCCGTCGTCTGGAGCTTGGGCCGCACCGCCGCAAGTGAATCAACAACTGTGATCCAACCACTGTGAACAAGCTCCTTCCGCTTAGCGCGCTCGCTACGGTCGCCATCGTGGGATGGTGGTGGACGCAGCGTGATCAGACGCAACCATCCACGGTGGGCGTCGAGCTAGCTCCACAGCTCGAGGACAAGCACAGCAAGTCGCCGACCGCACTCGATGCAGTTGCGCAAGCTGACTCCGCTGCGACAACACAGGCATCACCTCAAGCAACGCGTTCCAGCGTGACCATGGCGAGTGTGGTTCCAGCCGACTTGGAGCTGGTCGTGTCCAAGTTGGTGTTGGGCTTGCCTGAAGGCAGCTATGCGCCCGCGCCCGGGGAAACGCTGGACTTGGATCCGCTCGCCGTGTGTGTGTTGACGGGCCGCATCGCAGGCGTTCCTGTGGGCACCGAAGTCGCCATTGTCAGCGGCATTGATGCCGGCCGCCGCAGCCTGATTCAAGCGGATGGCAGCTTTGAGCTGCGCGCTCTGCACCCGGGCCGCGCAGTCGTGCGCATCAGTGCCGTCACGCGCACTGCCGAGCGTCTAGTAGAATTGACACCTAGCGCCTCCACACCGCGCGCTCTGGAGCTCGACTTCAGCCAGACCGGCACCGCGTGGGTGCGTGTGGACGATCACTTTGGACGGCCCGTGGCCAATGCACAGGTGCGCGTCGATGGCTGGGATCGCCGCACAGATGCCGAAGGTCATGTGCGCTTGACAGGCGCGCCGTTGGGCGACGCGTGGTGCGAAGTGCGTCATGGCGAACATGCACGCCTGGCGCGCGCTGTGCCTGTCAGCGCAAATCCTGAACAGGAAACCGAACTGGTGCTCGCACCGGGCGCGCAGATCGAAGTGCAGGTGCAGGCCCAGTTGGAGGAGAGCGACGAGCTGTACATCGCGGTCGCGCCCACGCTTGGCCGTTCTGGGCCCACAGAAACGCAGTTGCAGGTCCCATGGTGGAGCTATGAACCGTTGCGCATGCACGCTGGGGAAACAGCGTGGATCCAGCAACTGCCTCCTGGGCGCTATGTCGTAGTGCCCTTTGTGAATGGTGTGCGCTACGCGCGCGGTAGCGTCTATGTAGACCTGCCTGCTGGACGCTTGCGCACGGCGCGCATCCAACTGGCGCGACCCGACGTGACGCGCATTGCGGGCCCTGGCTGCGAACCTGTACCCACCTTGGCGTGGCGTGCGCAAGATCGTTTGCGCAAGCATGCCGGTGACTTCGAACTGGAGCCCTTGGCCGCAGGTCGCCTCGGCCTGGTTGCCTCGCCGGGAATCGCGGGTGCCCTCAAAGGTGAGGCTCGCGGCTCGTGGTTCGTGCCGCGCGATCTCTTGGATCGCGGTGCTGCTTGGGCGTGGACGCTGTGCCAGGAACGCGGCAGCGAGATGCGCCTCTTGGGCCCATCGATGAGCGACTATGCGACCCTCGAACCTGGTGCGCTGGGCACAACGGTGGTCGAACTACCGGCTAGCTGCCGCGGCCTGCAAGTGCGCGTGTGCGTGGAGGGGCTCGAAGCGCGCGTGGTGAGCGTGCCCAATGACGGCAGCGTAGACCTGGGACACTTGACGGGGCTGTACCGCGTGCATGTAAGTGGACGCTCACTCGAGCAACCGTTGAGCACCACCATCGCTGCCAGCAGCGCCTTCCGCTTTGCTCTGGGCGCGCAACGCTAGGTCAAGCGGAACCCAACAGGCCCGCATGACGCAAGTGCTCCAGCACCTTGCTCGTGGACTGCGCGATGCTCTCTTCGCCGGTCTTGACCGTGACCTCGGGCGCTAGCGGCGCTTCGTACGGGTCGCTGATGCCGGTGAACACCGGAATCTCGCCTGCACGCGCCTTCTTGTAGAGGCCCTTCACATCACGCGCTTCGACGACTGCGAGCGGCGCATCAACAAAGACTTCGATGAACGGCGCTTGCGACTTGGCGCGCGCCTCGGCGCGGATGGCGCGGTACGGCGAGATAGCGGCCGTGATGGCGATGACACCGTGCTTGGCCAGCAGGTTGGCGACAAAGGCGATGCGACGCACATTGGTGTCGCGGTCCTCCTTCGAGAAGCTCAGGCCTTTGCTCAGGTTCTCGCGCACTTCGTCGCCATCGAGCACTTCGACAGCCACACCTTGCGCGCGCAACTCGCGGGCCACGGCCTCGGACAAGGTGCTCTTGCCCGCGCCCGACAGACCCGTGAACCACAAGATGCAGCCGTGCTGTTGCATACCGTCAGCGGATCTTGCCTTCGAGGAACGGCACTTCGAAGCACTTCTCGTGCATGATCGGCCCGTGACCAAAGTAGCCGCCTTCACCGAACAACTCGCCATGGTCGGCAGTTACGACGACCCAGGTGTTCTTGGGCACGAGGTCCCACAACTCTTCAAAGACCTTGTCGAGGTAGCGCACGGTATCGACTTGGCGCTCTTTGAGCTGATCCAGCTTGTCTTGATCGAACCACTGCGGCGCATCCGCGGCAGCCAGCAGATTGCCATGCTCGTCGATCTGGGTGTCAAGTTTTTTGAACACGCCGTTGACCCCGCTGATGCGCGGCCACATTGAGCTGTCTTCATCCGGCTTGGCGTACGGATAGTGCGTCTCGCCCACATTCATCAACCAGAACCCCGGCCGATCCGTGGGGAACTTCAGCGTGGGCAGCATCGAACGCATGTCGTTGTGCTTGTCCATCAACTGAAAGCTGTCGAAGTCGCGGTTCACACCCGTCTTCTGATTCAAGACCGGCAAAGACACGCGCGCATGCGTTTCATAGCCCAGCGTGTTGCGCAAGAAGGTCGGCAACCACAACGAAGGCACCATCTTCCCGAACTCCACACCCTTGGCACCCAAGCGCTTGTTGAAGTTGTAGAAGTCCTCCTTGTAGTACTCGGAGGCGTACACATTCGGCGGCGAGCTGTGCGGCAACAAGCCGGTCAGCAAGTTGTAGTGCGAAGGCCCCGTCCAACTCGCGTAGCTCCAGCGGCGCTCGACCGGACCAAGCTTCATGATCGTCTTCGGGGCCGCCTGCATGAACGAGTCATAGCGGCACGAATCGAGCGTGATGACGATGAAGTGGTTCTCGCCCTTGGGATCAGGACGCCCGGGCCCCAGCGGCAAACGCGGACGCGGCGAGGGCGTCGGCGGCGGCGTTTTCTTGAGGAAGTCGAACAGTCCCATGGTCGTGTGTCCCGTGCTGGCACAAGCCTAACACGGAGCAGGACAACAGTTTCGGCACGAACGCTCCGATGCTGTAGTCTCAGGAGACCTATGAAGCTGACCCTGCCTCTGCGCCGGTGCCTGTGTGCTGTGTGCCTGACCCTCTTCGTGGTGGCTTGTGGTGGCGGTAACCCGCGTGCGTTGACGGATGCGGGTACTGCGGCCTTGAACGGCGGTGATGCGCCGAAGGCTCAAGCGCAATTCGAAGCCGCATTGACCGCCATCGGTGCCGACACCAAGCATCCGCAGTACTTGGAAGCCTCGATCGGGCGTGTGCAAGCCTTGGCGCGTATCGACGCGCCGCGTGCGGTGCGCGAGTTCCTCAACTTGGCCAAGTCAGGTGCTGCGTTGAGCGACAACGACTTCTCGTTGGTCGCGTGGGAGTTGATGCGCGCCAACGCCATGAAGGACGCCGTCGACTTGATGCACGAGGGACAACAGCTATACCCCGGCTCGAAGACCATGGTCGAGCTCAAGGAACAAGTCATTGCCGAAACCAAGCGCAAGGGCGACAGCGGTGCGCTCAAGCAACTGCAAGGACTCGGCTACCTGTGAGGCGCACGCGACACGCAGCCACGCTCGCCTTGGCTGGGTCCCTGTTGGCCGCCTGCACGGCCACCTCCGTGACAGACGCGACAGCCATCGAGGCCGTGCTGCACCGCCAGCAGTCAGCTTGGAATCGCGGCGACATCGAGACCTTCATGGCCGAAGGCTATTGGCGCAGCGCCGAACTGTCGTTCTACTCCGGAGGACGCGTGTCCAAAGGATTTGACAGCGTGCTAGCTGGCTACATCCGGCGCTACCGCGAAGGCGGGGCCGAGACGGGCCAACTAGAATTTTCCGAACTCGACATCGATGTGCTTAGCGCAGATGCCGCCGTGGTGCGGGGACACTGGGATGTCGATTTCGCAGCCAAAACCGATGTGGGCGGTCTGTTCACCCTCATCTTCCGCAAGACCGACGGTGCCTGGCGCATCGTGCACGACCACACGAGCTCTGACGAATGATCCACTCCACTCTGTTTGCGCTCCTGTTGGCCTCCGCGGCGCTTGGCCAAGAAGCTAGGCCTCTACCGCCGAAGCCGATCGGCCTGACGCCGGCTGCACCGGCCGCGCCGGCGGTCAACGCACCTAGCAACCAGAAGAGCAGGCCTTCGTTCTCGCCTAGCTTCTTGAGCCATTGGCATGGCGACACGCTGCCGGATGCACCGTTGGTGACGATGACGGGCGGTGAGACCACCTTCGCTGCACTCGCTGGCAAGCCGACGCTGATTGCACTGGTCACTCCGAACCTACTGACCAGCACCGACGCGCCCGCCATGGTGGCCTTGCGCGAGTGGAAGAAGCGCTACGTGCCATATGGCGTCGATGTGATTGCGATCGCCAATTGGGCGGGCAAAGACAAGTTCCTCGAAGTCGCCAAGCAACACGGCACGACTTGGCCGGTCGCCGTCTACGCCGATCCGTTGGGTTCCTTTGATGGCGATGCGAACGACAGCTATGCCGTGCTGCAGCACAACGCCCAGACCTTCCTCGGTCGCATGGCCAAGAGCGGGATGACGCCTGCCTTGCCGGCATGCTTGGCGATGGATGCGCAGCGCAAGGTGCTGGGCAGCTTCTGGTTCGACCTGCGTCAGAAAGACGGCGGTGCAGTCACCGCGCATGAAGGCATCGCCAATCTATTGCTGAAGGCAGGCGTACAGCTGTCCGAGGCGGATCGCCCCAAGGAAGTGGCAGCCCCCGAAGCGTGGTTGAAGCCGAAGCCCAAGGCCGCTGAAGCCGCAGTCACTGCGCTGGAAACTGGCAAGACGGCGCCCGACTTCAGCTTGCAGACCCTCGATGGCAAGACTGTCAAGTTGTCCGACTACAAGGGCAAGGTGGTGGTGCTCGACTTCTGGGCCACTTGGTGCGGTCCGTGCCGCGCCGCTCTTCCGCACCACGAGCAACTCGCCAAGGCCTACAAGGACCAAGATGTAGTTGTGCTCGCAGCCTGCACCAATGACGCCGCAGAGGCCTTCGAGACCTTCATGGAAGAGGATGCGTTCAAGTATCCCTCGCTGCTCTTCGCCAATGACCTTGCTGGCCGCAGCGAAACACGCGTCTCTCGCGCTCTCTATGGTGTGTCAGGTATTCCTCACACCTTCATCGTCGGCAAAGACGGCAAGGTCGCCGCGCAAGTCGTGGGCTACGCCACCGGCGAGGTGCTCATCGAAGCCGCGCTGGCCAAGGCCGGCGTGAAGGTCTCGCCCGAGACCCTCACGCGCGCAGCCGAAGACCAAGCCAAACGCGACAAGCGCGCTCAGTCGGCCAAGTAACCTTCCTCGGTCTTCTTGCCGAGGTGGTGCGTCTCGAGTTCGCGCACCAAGTACGCATACGCCTCGTCCACCGAGTCGGTGCGATAGAACAAGTTGAGGTCCTCGGGGCTGATGGTGCCAAAGTCCACCATCGGCTCCATGTGCAGCACCTTGTCCCAGTACTCCGTGCCGAACAGCACGATCGGCAGCTTCTTCTTGATCTTGAGCGTCTGCACGAGCGTCACGACTTCCATGAACTCGTCCAGCGTGCCGAAGCCGCCCGGCATCACGACCATCGCCTTGGCGAGGTAGCTGAACCAGAACTTGCGCATGAAGAAGTAGTGGAACTCAAACGCCAAGCGGCGCGTGATGTACGGATTGTCCTGCTGCTCGAAGGGCAGCGAGATGTTCAAGCCGATGTTCTCGCCCTTGGCTTCGCTAGCACCGCGATTGGCAGCCTCCATGATGCCCGGACCGCCGCCCGAGCACACCACGAAGCGCCGATCCGTGCCTTCTAGGCTCTTGGACCAACGCGTGAGGCGCGCCGCCAGTTCGCGTGTGTCCTCGTAGTAGCGCGACATCCAGAGCTTCTTCTCGGCCTTGGCCAAGTCCCCTTCGCCCGCACGCGCCTTGTCAACCAAACTTTGCGCCGCGTCGCGCGACAAGATGCGCGCCGAGCCAAAGAACACGATCGTGTCGCGCACCTTGAACTCATCAAAGCGCGACTCAGGCTCCATGTACTCGGCCAGGATCCGCAGCGCGCGGGCCTCGGCCGAGTTGATGAACTCCATGTTGCGATACGCCTTCACGGCGCGGTAGCGACTCTCGCTCATAGCATGCTGCCCTCTCTCAACCTTCCTGATCGCGGCGCCACTTGTCGCGCGCCTTTTCGAACGCATCGTCCAAACGAGCGTCCTTGCTCTTCTCGTCACCCAAGGCCCGATCCAACTTGTCGGTTGTTTGCGCCGTGCGGTCGCGCACCTTCTCGTTGGCCGCGGCCCACGGATCGCGCGCCTTCTCGGCCTCGGGAAGGCGCGTGCGCATGACCTTGGAGGTCAGCACATCGACTGTCAAACGCGCTTGGCAGCACGGACAGGTAACTTCGAGTTCTTTCATGGCTAGTCCACGCTACAGGTCCTGCGCCTATCTGCGTATGGCCTTGGGCGTGTTCGTGCGCATTCTAGGTCTTAGGCCACCCAAAAGGAGCATGCATGAAAGAGTTCAAGCTCACGCGCATTCGCCACAGAGACCCCGCCGCTGCCGAGCGCGTGCTGGGAACCGTGTTGTGGCTGGCTTTGGCCGCTTTTCTCATCATGAACAGCCGGACTTGAGAGCCGATGGTGGCCGAGCGCTCGAGTGGTTCCTACATTCGTGCGCGTCATGAATCACCTCCGCTGGCTCTCCACCACTGCTCTGTTGATCTCGTTGGCTGCTTGCTCGGACGACGAACCCGTGCACTTGAAGAAGGTCCAGAGTGCTGGCCCCTCAGCCACCATTCCGACCGACAAGCCCAAGCCTGCAGCGACGACACCTGCGCCCACCGCGCCTGCACCAGCCGCTCCCGCTGCGAGTGCTGACCGCGCCCTCACCGCAGCGACGCCGCAACCCGCCCAACCCGGCGAGCTGGTCATGACGCCGCAAGCAGGTTGGGTCGTCGAGAAGCCCAGCTCGGCCATGCGCAAGGCCCACTTCCGCTTGCCCAAGCAAGGCAGCGACGAGGCTGATGGCGATGTGATCGTGTTCTTCTTCCCCGGCCAGGGCGGCTCGGTGGAAGCCAACATCGATCGTTGGGCCAACGAGTGGAGTGTCCCCAGTGGTGACCCCAAGAGCGCACTGAAGCGCGAGACACGCACGATCAACGGGCTCGTGGTGCACCATGTGGACCTGACCGGCGAGTGGAGCGGCGGCATGAACGCCTCCGGGGGCAAGCGCGCGAACTATCGCTTGCTCGCCGCCATTGTGGAGACATCCAACGGCCCGTGGTTCCTCAAGCTCGTCGGGCCGCAAGCCACGCTCGGCCACTGGGAGCCGAGCTGGCGCGCGTTCATCGACTCGTTCCGGTTGCAGCCTTAGTCGCGTCGCTCTTGCCCGCGTTGCTCTTGTAGGCGTCGATGCGCGCACGGTAGCGGTCCGCGAGTTGGGTTTGGCGGTTCTCCAGCGGCACGCTGCGACCACCAATCCACAAGGCCGTGACCGGCGCGCGCACATCCAACAGGTCGCCATCCGTGACCACAATGTCGGCAACCTTGCCGGGAGCGAGGCTGCCGACTTGCTTGTCTAAGCCGAGGATCTGCGCGGGATAAAGCGTCACCGCGCGCACCGCTTCTTCGTGCGGCAAACCATGAGCAGCCGCCATGGCCGCGTGGAACGGCAAGTTGCGCGTGTTCTCCGGATCATCCGCCATGATGGCGTAGCGCACACCAGCGCGTGCCAACACCGCAGCATTGGCATAAGCCGCGTCGTACGGATCTTCGCGACGATTGGGCAACGCCAGCACCGGTCCGATGACGACCGGCACTTCGGCACGCGCCAACACATCAACCACCTTCCAACCTTCAGCCGCGCCATACAGCACGGCGTTCAGCTTCTCGTCCTTGGCAAAGCGCAAGGCCGCGAGAATGGTGCGGGCATCGTTGGCATGCAACGCCACCGGCTTCTCAGCGCGCGCATACGGCACCAAAGCAGCCAGACGCGCATCAAACGCAGGCGCGGCAGATCCTGTCTTGGCCGCATCCATTCGACGACCATACTCGCGGGCATCGTCGAGCATGCGACGCAACTGCGCAACACGCTCGTCGTGGTCGCTGCTCGTGCGCCGACGACGACCGTTGGGAGCATCCTGCGGGGGTGCATCCTTGGCAGCACCGGGCTTGGTGGGCGCAGGCTTCACAGGGAATGCGAGGTGCAACATGTCGCGATCCACCTGCACCATCTCTTCCCATGTGTCACCCACCAAGTGAGCGACACACGACTGCCCCATGAACGGTCCACCACCTTGCGGCGCGACTTGCGCGCGCGTGATGCCGTTGTAGCGCGTCACGCCCACATGCGCGGAGTCCGGATGGATAGAAGCAGCCGTGCGCAAATCAGGCTGATTTCCGCCGATTTCTGCTTGGTCATCGGTCGCTGCGACAGCACCGATCTCCAACAAGCCGATGTTGGCCTTCAAGGCGATCATGCCCGGCCACACATGGCGACCGGTGGCATCGTGGATGCTCGCTTGCGCCGGCACAGGCACATTGGCCCCCACGGCAAGGATGCGTCCACCTTGGACCAAGACCACGCCCTTCTCGATGACGGGAGCACCGATGGGATGCACCGTGCCGCCGACGATGGCTGTCAAGGCGCCTTCACCAATCGGCAAATCCGCCATCGGCTCCGGCGTCAAGTCGCGCACCTTGGGCGGATTGGTCAACAGCTCGAATGCATCACGCCGTTCGAAAGCAACCTCGCCGTCGATCATGGTCCACAGCACCACCGCGCGCGCGTCGAGCGGGTCATGCGTGTAGAGAGCCATATCCGCGTCTTTGCCGACTTCGATCGAACCTAGGCGCTCACCGAGGCCCAACTGCTTGGCCGGGTTCAGGGTCACCAAACGCAGAGCCGCCACCGGATCCATGCCCTCGTAGCGCACGCTCTTGGCGGCCTCGAGCATCAAGCGTCGGATCATCTCGTCGCTGTCCGAGTTCAACGAAGACAGGACGCCAGCCCGCTCCATCAACGCCGCATTGTGCGGGATGCCGTCGTAGGCCTCGACCTTGTAAGCCCACCAGTCACCGAAGGTAGACCCCGCAACACCTGCTGCGGCCATTTCCGGGGCCACTTTGTAGCCCTCTAGCACATGCTGCAGCGTGGCGATGGTGTAGCCATGACGCTGAGCGGAACGCAGCAACATCACAATCTCATCCGCACGATAGCAGTGCGCGTGCACCAAGATCGACTTGTCAAGCACTTTTGACAAAGCCTCCAGACGCAGGTCGCGACGCGGAGGAAGGCGGTCCTCGCCGCGCTGCTGGGCCTCGGCGTACGCACGCCACGCGGCGCGGTAGTCGTCAGCAGCCTCAAAGGCACGCTCGACCAAAGCCTCCACACCCATACGCGTGTTCGGGAAACGGCCCGGAGCACCGCCGCCGCGGGTGGCGCGCTTGGGGTTCTCGCCGAGCGCAAACTTCACGCCCTCGGGCGCGCCGGTGAGCATCATCTCTGCTGGCCGACGACCGTACTTGAGCTTGATGACCGCATCGCGGCCGCCGATGGTGTTCGCCGAGCCATGCAGCAAACGCGCGGTGGTGACACCTGCCGCCACCGCACGCCACACGGCAACGTCATCTCCATCGACGACATCCGCGATGGTCACATCACAACTGATGGACACGCTGCCTTCATTCAGGCCGCCATCAATCGCCATGTGCGAGTGACAATCGACCACACCGGGCGCCAAGTGCCGCCCCGCAGCATCGAGCACCAACACGCCTGGGGGTGCCTCGACGCTGCCGAGCTGCGCGATCTTGCCGTTTACGATGAGCACATCGCCCACATACGGCGGGCGCACAGCGCTATGGATGGTGGCATTGCGCAGAAGGCACGATCCACCCGTCACCAAGCTGGGCTTACGATCGGCGTCCAACTCCACGGGATGTTCCGCCATGCGCACCGGCGCCGCGGTGGCTGCGTTGTTCGCGGCTTGGGCCTCTGGAGCCGCAACGACAGGCGCGTCTTGACTCACATCCTCCCACGACACCCGCGCCAACTCATCACCGCGCGTGTAGTAGCGCTCAACGGCCTCATCATCCGGCTCGGGCGCAACCTCTTCACAGCATGCACGCACGCGACCGGATACGCGACCTGCGTTGAGCGACTCTTGGGCCATCACGGCCGGCACCACCACGCTCACCTGTACGACCCAAGCCAACCATAGGAAGCGCTTCATTGCCCACTCTCCTGACGCTTAGGAAGGCGTGCGGCCACAAACGGATCCACCGTCGTGCCTGCGGTCGCGATCCATGTGAACTCACCTTGCAGCGCGTTGTCCTTCAAGCTCGCTTGCACACGCGCCTCCACCGGCGCGCCGGCAACATCGACCTTGGCCTGCAAAGCCAACACGCCGTCTTTCCATGTGCCTTGTAGAGCGAGCGACTCCAGAGGCTCCTTGGCTTCAAAGCGCAACACGCCCTCCGCTGCGCCATCGGCGGCGAGTGAGATCGTCAACTCAGCCAGTCGGGTTTGCTTGACACTATGCTGCAGTGACCAAGCGCCTGCAGCCGATTCCAGCTTGGGCGCGGCCTCAGCGCCTTCCGACTTGGACTTCGGGGCCTTGACCTCAAAGCGATGCAGCGCATCCTCGACCACCAAGGCATGCAGCTGCGCCTTCTCATCTAGCAACGGATGCGCGCTCCACAGCGCCACCATGGCCACCTTGCCCGGCGCGAGGCTGCCCACCGCGGCCTCGACACCCAGGATCTTGGCCGCCTCGGTGGTCAAAGCGCGCTCGGCGACTTGCACAGGCAAACCTGCGGCCACCAAAGTGCGCACGCGTTCGAGGACTGTCTTCGGTTCGACACCGCGCGCGCTGAAGGCAAAGGACACACCGGCTTCGCGCAGCGCGAGGGCCGTATCGCGGCGCTCCAACCAACGACGGCGCGCATCCTCGCGCGCACGCAGAGGCTCTTCATACATCCAAGCGGCGTCCTCGCCCTCGACGGCTTTGCGCTCTGCCTTGGCCGGATCCTCGACCTCGTCGCCCCAATCCAACGACAAGATCACCGGCACGCGCTGGGCTCCCAGCTGCGCAGCCACCATGCGCGCACCACGCGCATCCAACACCAACGGCTGGAAGCCGAACTCGGCGCACAAACGCAACGCGCGCTCGATGTCATCTGCACTTGACACTTCAAACGCCAACCTGCGCCGGCCGGCCAAGGCATCCTCCAGCGCAGTCAACTCGGGATCAAACGGCGGACGCGGCCCGGCTTTACCCGCGGCCGCACGCTGCACCCACGCACGCTGCGCGGTGGCATCCAAGAAGAACTGGCGCAGGTGAGCGATGCTTCCCATCAGCGTCGAGGGATAGCCGCCACCCGGTGCATCAAACGAGGCACAGTCGTACACATCCGCAGCCACCACCACATCACGTGCAGCTGCTTCGCGCGTCGTCACAACACACGCGCGCCCGGCCAAGTACTGGCCACTCGGCGCCGCGACCAACGCGGCAAAGCCTGCCTCACGATGCTTGGCCAAGTCCTTCTTGTCGGGCGCATACAGCACTGCAGCGCGCACAGACGGTTGGATCCCGCGCCGCCAAGCGACACGCATCGACGCGGGCGCATCGGCCTCGGTATCGGGCGCCTCATCGCGGTCCGCTACCGGTGTGGGCGTAGCGATCCCCACACTGCTCCATGCATCGACAAAAGCCGGCAAGGCCAACTTGCCCTCTGCATCATGCACGCGTGCCTCGGGCGGCAACGGTTGATCGGCGGTCAACACCTCCACGATCAACCCATCGCGCATCACGATGGTGTGCAAGGGAGCATCGGCGGTGGTCTCCAGCCGGACCTTAGTCACGGCCAAAAACGCGGAGCGCTGGGCCGGCTCGTCGGGAAGGACAAGCGCGGCCACGCACAAGAGAGGTTGGAGGAAGAGCATGCGTGCGATGCGGCAGCTGCCGCTGGGTCGCAATCCTACTAGCCGCCCTACAGACCGCGCAGCCACTCCGGCACAAACGGTGCGGCCGCGGGGCTGGCCAAGACCGCGTCCAGGGTCGCCACGAGCTTGACCTTGTCCTTGGGCAAGGTGCCCGCCAAGGCCAAGTAGTTCGAGGCATGGTTCGAGCGGAAGATGGTCCCGCGCAGCTCGAAGCCCGCCACCAACGCGCGCAGCTCGGCCGCTAGCTCGACCGGGTCCATGTCGTCGACTTCGCCGCGCGCCGCCTCGGCCCCCAGCGGCGTGCCATCGACCGGCGTCATGACCAAGGTCGACACAAAGCGCGGCTGGATGGCGTTCACCACCTCGGCCGAGGCGCGCGCATGGCGCAACGACCCCGCGCGCCCGGCGGCCCCTAGCAGGATCATGGTCGACAGGACCACGCCGGCCTCGTGGGCCTTGTTGGCCACGCGCACCATCTCGGCCGCATCCACGCCCTTGTCGAGCCGCTCGAGCGTGGCGTCATCCCCCGACTCGATGCCGAGGTAGTAGTGCGTCAGCCCCAAGGCCTGCAAGTGCGCCATTTCCTCGACGCTGCGCACCGCCAGGGCCTGCGGCGAGGCATAGCACGACACCCGGCGCAGATCCGGGAGGTGCGCGCGCAGCTCTTGAAGCACCTCCGCGAGGTAGCCGGCCTTCGCCATGAGCGCATCGCCGTCGGCGAGGAACACCTTGTGCACCCGCCCCTCGTGCTGGGCGGCCCAGGCGATTTCCGGGCGCAAATCGTCGATCTTGCGCACGCGGAAACGCTTGTCGCGGTACATCGCGCAGAAGGTGCAGCGGTTCCAACTGCAGCCGATGGTGGCCTGCAGGATCAAGCTGTCGGCCTCGGACGGCGGCCGCCAGAGTTTGCCTTCGTAGCGAATCATGCCCCAAGCCTAGCGCGCTCGATTCGGGCTCGAAACGCTCCTTAAGCGGTGATTGAACCGCGCAGCGCGCTGAAAATTCGCCGCTCTTGCGCTACGATGTGCCGTCTAGTCGTCGGGTGTGATGAACGCCCACGCCAGACCCCCAACCCAACCTCGAACATGGCATCTAACGAACTCGCAGGCGACGCAACCACGGAAGGTCGCCGCTCTATCACCAGCGCGGAGCTGGTCATCACTACCGAAGCATTGGTTCGCGAAATCTGCGATCCCAACCGCTCTATCCCCGTCGTGACCATCACGACCCACCACGATGGTCGCACGACCTTTGTGGACGGCCGCGAGGTCTATGGCCTGCTCCAAGGCCGCGCCCGCGTCGTGATTCTGCCCTCTGGGGCCCCGACGATGCGCCTCAAGGAGATGCTCTCGCCGCGCCAAGATGTGTACGGCGGCGCTGTGCGCATCTACTTCCCCGGCTTCTCGCTCGATGCCGACCCGGCGGACCACCCGGTCTACATCGTCGAGCCGCGCGACCCGGATCCGACGGTGATGGACATCATCGGCGAGATTGAGGACTGGTACACCGAGGAAGAGGGCGAAGAAGCAGCCCCGGAGCTGCCGGAAGTGGGCGACGAAATCGTCGGCCAAGTGTCCGTCTTCGAAGCCCGCGGCGTGTGGGTCAAGTTCGGCAAGCTCAAGGGCTTGATCGGCCCCAACGACCTGTTGATGGGCACCACGGTTGAAGCCCGCGACCTGCTCCAATCACACCAGTGGGTGCGCGCCACGGTCATCGGCACAGAAGAAGGCGGTGCGGTGTACCGCCTGAACCTGTCGCGCGTGCTGCCCAGCCTGCGCGATATGGTTGCCCGCCGCGTCCAGCCGGGCGATGTCATCCGCGCCCGCGTGAAGGAAGTCCGCCCGGATGGCGCCTTCTTCGATGTCCTGCCGGGTGTTCAGGCTTGGCTCGACGGTGCCGCCATTGGCCCCGCGCTGTCGAACCTCCAAGTGGGCGAAATCCACGCCGTGGAGATTCTGACCCTCGGCGACGGCCCGCGCATGGATGTGAAGCTCGGTCTGCCGCCGCCGACGCGCAGCACGCACCCGCGCAACATCCGTCCGCTGCTCGCGGGCGGTATCCCGTTCCCGCCGCCGCGCAAGCTGGAGCCGATCGCCCCCGAGGCCTTGCCCCAGCCGAGCCGCGCCCGCAACAAGCCCGTGGCTCCGACTGCGCCCGCAGCAGCGCCCGGGTACCCGCCGTATCCCGGTGCTCCGGCCGGCTATCCTCCGGGTTATCCGCCCGGCTACCCGCCCCCGGGCTATCCGCCTTTCCCGGGTTGGGTGCCGCCTGGCTACCCGATGCCGGGTGCGCCGGCTCAGGCCAAGTCGGCCGATGGCACCGACAGCGCGGCGACCGACGCCAAGCTGGAAGCCCTGCAAGTCGAGCTGACCAGCGTGAAGACGCTGAACAAGCAGCTGC
Organism: Planctomycetota bacterium; assembly: GCA_044378375.1. GTDB lineage: Bacteria > Planctomycetota > UBA1135 > UBA1135 > SXXH01. The sequence continues at coordinate 2,117 of JBILXQ010000004.1, read as the reverse complement.
AGAAGGATGTCGCGCGCCTTGACTACATGTGCGCCGAGCTGCGCCGCCTCTCGTGGGGTGGCGAGGGCCCGCTGACCGATGAAGATTCGCTCGAGCACGCGATCACCGTGTCGCGCGACCGCAGCTACTCGGTCGGCCAGCGCCGTCGCTACGGCGTCAAGAAGTGGAAAGCCAAGAAGGGCTTCTTCGAGTCGTGCCTCGCCCTCGAAGGCGTGGAAGTCGACCGCATCGCCGATGTGTGCGTGCATGTGGCTTCGGGGCGCGACAACTTGCCGCACCTCAAGTACCTGCCGCTGGGCGAACCCCAGCAGACGCGCGCCAAGGACGGCGCCAAGGCCTTCTACTGCAAGGTGCAGCAAGCCAACACCTCGGTGCTCGCCCTGTGCTGGTGGGTCCTTGAAGATGAGTCGCTTGAGTTCTCCAACGTCGTCCGCGAGGGCGATGTGAAGATCAGCGACTGAGCAAGCCGCTCTCGTAACGACTGGAGCACTACTCCAACCAACGCGCGCCGCGAGCCACACACTCGCGGCGCGCGTGTTTTGGCATCCCCCCTGCCGCAGATTGCGCCCGCACCGATATGTCGCTCGTCACGACAAGATCAAGAAGGATGCCGACTCGTGAACCTCAAACTCAGCTACCAGCCTCACGCTCGCTTGCAGCGCACTGGCAAGCTGGGTGGTGGAACAGTTACCAAGCCGCAACCAAATCACTTTGGGCGGATGGCCAAGCAAGAAACTTCGCTGATGGAAGTCAGAGTCCTTGGAAACGATGGAGTAACCATGGACCTTCGCGTAGTCCCATATCGCATCGTCGTCGGAGCTTGCGAGCCCAAGCTCCCGCACGTGCCGGGAGCTGGGAATTTCGCGTTCGAACTCCGCGACCAGCTTGTGCGAGGGGTTCTGGTCGAACAGCAGCTTCACGCCGTGCGACCCATCAAGCGCCGCTCGCGGTCAGCCGCGAATTGCAGGCAAGCGCGGATATCCTCGCGGCGCAAGTCGGGAAAATCCGCGAGAATCTGGTCCTCGCTCATGCCCGACGCGAGGTACTCGAGCACATCGTAAACCGTGATGCGCAGGCCTCGGATGCAGGGCTTGCCGTCGCGCTTGCCGGACTCGAGCGTGATGATCTGCGTATAGTCCATGCCCCTATCCTAACCCACGACGGCAATTGCACTGGAAGCGATATGTCGCTTAGGGTGGTCGGGTGGAACGCGCGATCGAGGTGTTGCATGACGACGAGCAAGTGCTGGTGGTGCACAAGCCGCCGGGGCTGCTGTCGGTACCCACGCCGAATGCGGAAGGCGATGACTTGGTGGCGGCGCTGGCGCGACAAGGGCAGGCGGTGATCGCGGTGCACCGCCTCGACCGCGAAGTGTCGGGCGCGGTGATCTTCGCCCGTGATGCGGCCACGCGCGATCAGCTGGAAGAGCTCTTCCGCGCACATGCTGTCAAAAAAACTTACTGGGCCTTGGCCCAAGGGCGCTTCCAAGACAAGCACGGCGTCTACAAGTGGCCGATCCTCGAAGACGGCGCGAATGCGCGCATCTCGGCCCAAGGCAAGCCCAGCGAGACGCGCTGGAGCGTGCTCGCTTCCTATCGCCACGCGACCGAGCTGCAGATCGACTTGATCACCGGCCGTCGCAACCAGATCCGCTTGCACTTCGCACACGCGGGGCATCCTCTGGCCGGAGAGCGCAAGTACGCCTACGGTCGAGACTCACAGGTCCGCATCAAGAGCCGTCGCGTGGCGCTGCATGCTTGGCATGTGGAGTTCCCGCACCCGCGCACGCACGCCAACCTCGCGATCGAATGCCCGCTGCCGGATGACTTGATGGAACTGCGCGCGCACCTCGCCGACGCATGAACTGGCTGCATGTGCTAGTCTGCTGCCCTCTTTCACGAGGACTACGATGGCAACGCAAGACGAAGTGATGGCCGAGCTGCGGCAAGTGTTCGACCCCGAGATCCCGGTCAACATCATCGACCTGGGCCTGGTCTACGATGTCCAAGTGCTCGACACGGGCGTCTGTCAAATTGTCATGACACTGACCTCGCAGTCCTGCCCGGAAGCGCGCACCATCCCCGAGACGATGAAGCGGCGCGTCAACACGCTGCCGG
>JBILXQ010000190.1:0-5591 GCA_044378375.1 Planctomycetota bacterium | reverse complement strand
CACCGTGATGTCCTTGTTCGAGAGCTTGCTGACGAACGGGCCTTGCAGCACCGGTTCCGGAGCCGGTGGTTCGGGTACGGCCATCGTGGCCACTACGGCGCCCAAGGCACAGGCGACTGCGAGGCCCGCGCCTGCAAATAGCCCTGCTTTGCTCTTCTTCGGGGCTGCCTCGCCGTCCGTCTTCTCGGTCGTTTTCTTGTCGCTCATGGGACTCTTGCTGTGTGGGGGCTCAGGCCGGAGCGGCCGAGCCAGCGCGGGAGCTCTGCCCGCCCTCGCGCTGCAAGATCTGTCGTCACGGGCAACGCGCTATCTCAAAAAAGGGGCGCAAAACCGCGTGAAATCGTGTGGAAAGTTCTTCCAGCCAGGCTTCAGCGCATTTCACAGAGTGCGCGAGAACGTCTTGGAGCCATCGCCGCCTGCGGCTCGCCGGGCTGCCAGATAGGTATCGAACGGCAAGGCCGCGTTGCGCAAGAACAACTGGCCTAGAGGCGTGATCCGGATCGCATCGGTATCCAAAAGCACCAGACCATCGGCGACCAGCGGTCGCAGCTGGTCGAGCTCGGCTGCAAAGTGCGTGTCGAACACGATGCCGTGGCGCTCTTCGATTTCGCGCTTGCGCAGCACCCCGTTGCACATCAAACCGACGATGGTGTCGCGGCGCAGCCGGTCCTCGGCGGACAAGCTATGCCCGCGGTAGGTCGCGTAGCCACGCTCATCGATCTTGGCCAGGTACTCGCCCTCGGTGGAAGCGTTTTGCACAAAGGCCCCATCGACCTCGCCGATGGAGGACACACCGAGGGACACCATGTCGCTGCCGCGGCGCGTGGTGTAGCCCATGAAATTGCGCTGCAGCTTTTCGGCATCCAAGGCTTTGGCCAGCTCGTCGTGCGGCAGGGCAAAGTGGTCGAGGCCGATGTAGCGCCAGCCGCCTTGGCCAAAGGCTGCGAGCGCCATTTGGAAGATCGCGAGCTTGGTGGCCGCGTCCGGCGTGGCATCGGTCTCCAACGCCGTTTGGTGCTTCTTCATCCACGGCACATGCGCATAGTGGAACAAGGCCACGCGCTCGGGGCGGATGTCGATTACGCGCTCGATGGTGCGCCGGAAACTGTCCACCGTTTGGTGCGGCAGACCATAGATCAGGTCGATGTTGATCGAACGAATGCCGGCGTCGCGGGCAGCATCGATGACGACTCGCGTTTGCTCTTCGGATTGCACGCGCGCGATGGCTTCTTGGACTTTCAGGTCAAAGTCCTGCACCCCGAGTGACACGCGGTTGAAGCCTTGGTCGGCAAGCCAGCGCACTTGTTCGGTGGTGGTGACGCGCGGATCGACTTCGATGGCGATTTCCGCGTCCGTGGCGAGCTGAAAGTTGCGCAAGAACGCGCGCTGCACGCGCTCCATCTGCGCCAAGTTCAATTGCGTGGGCGTGCCGCCGCCCCAGTGGTATTGGCGCACCTTGCGGCGCCCGATCCCGGTGCGGCCGATGAAGTCGAACTCCTTCTCCAAGCGATCGAGGTACGCATCGATGCGCGAGGCGCTGCGCGAGATGACGACATTGCAGCCGCAGAAAAGGCACAGTTGTGCGCAGTAGGGCAGGTGCACATACACCGACAGCGGTTCGTCGCGGCCGGCCGCGCGCGCCAAGAGCTTGGGGTAGGACTCGGGTGCAAAGTCCTTGGTCCAATCGACGGCGGTGGGATAGCTCGTGTAGCGCGGCGCGTTCGTCGCGTACTTGGTCAGCAGCTCGCTCGAAACGCCGAGGCTCACGCGCGAGCTCCCATCGGAACCGTGTCGGTTTGGATTACCCGGAACAGAGCCTCCATCGAAGCCACCGGCACGCCGGGCAGGATGCCGCTGCCCAGATTGAAGATGTAGCCCGGCGCGTGACGGAAGGACTCCAGTACGCGGCGTGCTTCGCGCTCGACCACTTCCGGCGAGGCGAAGAGCACACAGGGATCGAGGTTGCCTTGCAGCGCCACCTTGCCTTGCGTGCGGCGAATGGCCTCAGCCGGATCGATGCGCCAATCGAGCCCCAGCACATCGGCGCCGGTTTCCACCAGCACTTCCAACAGCTGCGAGCAACCATTCACATACAGAATGACCGGTACGCCCAGATCCTTGGCACCTTGCACCAAGCGCCGCGTCGAGGGCAACAGCACGTCCCGCCAAGTGCGCGCGTCAAAGGCCCCGCCCCAGCTGTCAAAGATCTGCACCACGTCCGCGCCGGCTTCCACCTGCATGCGCAGGTAGGGGATCAAGTTGTCGACCAAGCGCTCGCACAAACGCGCGAAGGTAGCGGGGTCGTCGTACAGCATGCGCTTGGCATGCTCAAAGTTGCGGCTGGAGCCACCTTCAATCAGGTAGCTGGCGCTCGTCCACGGTGCACCGCAAAAGCCGATGATGGCGCGGTCCGGCCCCAGTTGTTGGCGCGTCAGGCGGATGGCCTCGCCCAGAAATCCAGTCGCCGTGCGTGCATCGAAGTCCTGCAGTGCCTCGACCTCGGCGCGCGTGCGCACCACCGGGCTCAAGATGGGGCCTTCACCTTCTTCGAAGCGCACATCCACGCCCATGGCAGCGTGCGGGACCAAGATGTCCGAGAAGATGACCGCCGCGTCCATGCCAAAGCGCCGGATCGGTTGCAGGGTGACCTCGGCTGCTGCGCTTGGCGTGCGCACCATACCCATGAAGTCATAGCCCTTGCGCACCTCGCGGTACTCCGGCAAGTAGCGCCCCGCCTGGCGCATGACCCAAGCAGGTGTGCGGTCCACAGGCTGGCGCTTGCAGGCAGCAAGGAACCGTTGGCGCGGCGTCATCACAGTCATTCCCTCACTCTAGCCGTTCAGGAAGGCAGAATGCAGTCGCGATGCAGCCTCAGGTTCCATCTACGGTCCAGCTCGTGCGTGCCTACGGACGCATCGGTTTGCTGGGCTTTGGCGGTCCGGCTGCTCAGACGGCTTTGTTGTCGCGAGTGGTCGTCGAGGAGCAAGGTTGGCTCGACGCCCGCCGTTTTGCGGATGGCCTAGCGTTGTGCAGCGTGTTGCCTGGCCCCGAAGCCATGCAACTAGCTGTGTGGAGCGGGTGGCGTGTCGCTGGCGCCCGCGGAGCATGGATCGCAGGCAGTCTTTTCGTACTACCCGGTGCCGTGCTCGTGTGGGGATTGGCTGTGTTGTATGCCCATTGGGGGGCCATGCCCGCCAGCGCCCCGTGGCTGGCAGCTTTGCGCTGCGCCGTGGTGTGCTTGGTCGTCTCCGCGCTTGTGCGCTTGGCACCGCGTGTCCTGCTCACTTGGCGCGAGGTCCTGCTTGCCGGTGCCGCTTCTGTCTGGTTATGGCTTAGTCCCTCAGCCACGGCAGTTCCCGTGGCGTTATTCGCTGGAGCGGCCTTGGCCTCCGTTTGGTTGCCCCAGAGTTCCGAGGTCCCAGCGCCAACGCCTACAGATCGCTCACCGCAGTGGCGGTCGTTGAGTTTGGTTGCAGTTGCCTGGCTCGTTCCTCTCCTTGTGGTCATGTACGGTTGGGTTGCTGTCTGGTCCCCCCTGCAGGAAGTCACGCTGCAGGAAGTCACGCTCCTGATTGCACAGTTAGCCACCGTTGGTTTCGGTGGGGCCTACACGATGGTTGCTTGGTTCGGTGACTCGGCCCAGCACCATGGGTGGCTTACCGCGCGCATCGTGGTTGATGGGCTCGGGCTTGCCGAGACCACTCCAGGTCCGCTCGTGTTGGTACTGCCGTGGTATGCGTTCCAAGCAGTCCCTAGCCATGCATCCGTGGCGTATTGGCTGTCTGTCTGGGTGTTGTTTGTGCCCAGTGCGTTGTGGGTCTTGGCCGCCAGCCATCCGTGGAGCTTGCTGCGCCATCACCCCAAGTGGCAAGCAGCCTTCGCGGGCCTCCGAGCTGTTTCGATGGCAGCCATTGCTGTGCTGGGACTGCAGGTGGCGGTGCCCACCTTTGATCACGATTGGGCCTCCGTAGGTATCTGTGTACTTGTCTGCGCCACCATGTGGTGGTGGCCACGCCTTCAGTCCCCGTTGTGGGTGCTTGCTCTGTGCCTAGTGGCACGCGGTGGGTGGGGTTGGCTCGCCTAACCAAGCCCCACACCACCGCGAGCGCATCAGGCCTGGAACGCTAGGCCTGCATCTGCATCTCCACGGTGCAGATCGCCAGACCCGCAGGATCATCCACACGCAGCGCAAAACTGTTTGGGAGGAACCAGCGCACCAAAGACGGTGTCACCGTCACGCTCCATTCGCCGTTTGCTGCCTGTACCAAGGGCAAGGCCACACCGTTCACGACCAGCCTTCCGCCCGCGATGGGCCTCAAGTCCGTCTGCAGGCTTTGTCCAGTCGTCGGATGAAGGAGACGCGGATCCTGCGGTGACAGCCGACGCACAGTCACCCTGCGCGCATCTCCCAAATTCGGTCCCAAGGCCTCGACGCTGTATTCAATCGCACACGTGGCGTAGTACTCGCTCCACTCACTCAGGTCGTGAGCCAACGCACGCCCTTGAGCCGCGGATAACCAGGCGATCCCAGTAGGTGTCGCCGCCGCCCCCGCGGCTCCCAGCACACCCAGCCCCATCGCCCCTCCAGCTAAACACACCACACCCATGACGCGCCGTGCTTTGCGCCGACGCAACGCTTCGATTCGTACACTCATACCAGTCCTCCTAAGTAATTGGTTTCGTACATCCCTGTCAGAACGTCCCGCCCATCGTGGTTAGCTCACCTTGCTCGCCCACGATCTCCAGCCGCCACGCTGTGCCCCGCGCCGGCGGCAAACTGCCACTGAAGCTGCCCAGTCCCACATGTTGGGAAGGCGGGTCCGCGTTGACTTCGTCTGCATGCAGCAGCTTCTCTTGCGCGTCGCGCAGCCCATTGCCATTGCTGTCAACCCATAGCTCACAGCGCACTTTCTTGATGCGTGGGCAATCGGGATCCAGCCGTTTGACGGCCATGCCTTTGACCCGAAACCCATTGGTTCCGAAATCCGAAGTGCCACGCGCAAAGCCATAGCACTCCACCAACCCCACCGAGGTAGTCGTCGTGCACCCCGCCACACCCAAGGCAGCGCCAACCACCACAGCTGTCCATGCACTCGTCATGCTTGTACCCTCCCTCGTCGGTTCCCACTCGCCGGTCTAAATAGGAGGCGCGGCAGCGGCTCTGGGCTTCCCCCGCACCCATCGTCCGCGCCGCAGTCCCTCCACCGCACCTGACGCACGGGTCCACACCTCTGTCGCAACAATCCGCCAAATCCGCGTCAGAACGGCTCGCTACACTTCCACGATGAGCGCGCTCGTTTTTGAGACCCTGCCCCAGCGTTTGGCCATCGTGCGCCTCCCGGCGAGCGCCGAAATCCCCACTTGGTGTGGCGGATCCTGGACCACCGTTTCACGCACCTCGGCCGAGCTCTCGATCATCTGCGCTCAGGACCGCGTACCGCCTGCATGCCAGCAGGAGCGCGACAAAATCGCCTTGGGCATCGTCGGGGTGGTGCCGATGACCACCGTGGGGCTACTGGCAAGTTTGTGCCGTGCCTTGGCCGATCGGTTGGTGCCGGTGTTCGTGGTGTCGACCTATGACACGGATTGGT
>JBILXQ010000189.1:0-5595 GCA_044378375.1 Planctomycetota bacterium | reverse complement strand
ATGCCGAGCGACTTCTGGACCCTGTACCAGCGCGGCCGTTTGGCCATGCAGCGCGATGACTTGGATGGTGCGTTGGAGAGCTTCCGCGCGGCCCTCGACCTCGAAGTAGGCTCCAGCGATGTCTTGGTCCAGCTCGGTGCCTTGATGTTCCGGCGCGGCGAGCTCGAGGCCGCCGAACGCTACTTGGCGCGCGCGGTGCAGTTGGATCCGCAATGGAGCGAGGCTTCTACGCTGCGTGGTTTGGTGTACTTGGAGCGCGGTGCCCTCAGCGATGCGGAGACTGCGTTCCGCACGGTCTTGGCCACCAACCCCGACGATCCGACCGCTCGCAATGGCATGGCGTGGTGCTTCTACCGGCGCGGTGATGCCACCGAAGCTCTCGCGCGTTTGCGCGAACTCGACGACAACCGTCGCGCCCTGCCCGAGACAGACCCGCACCGCGTGTGGGCTCGCGGTCAAATGGAGCGCATCACGGATCATCTGGAGAAGGTCGTGTGGACCGATTCCTTTGATCGCCGTCAGTTGATGAACGGCTGGGAGACGCAAGAAAACGCCGGTCCGCTGGTGTCGATCCACGACGGCGTGGTCAGCATCACCGGTCAGTTCAAGCAAGACGGCAAGTCGCGCGTGTGGCAACGCCGCAGTGCAAGTGACTTCGTGTCGATTGAAGCCAAGATCACCGTGCAGCAGGGCACGAATGCGCGCGTAGGTCTGTTCGTGGCGCGGGAATCCTCGCGCCAAGGCGAGGCCCAAGTGGAGGCCGAAGTGGTCGTCGCTCGCCACAACGAATCTGGCAAGAACGCCGTGCAAACGCGTGTCGTCAAGCAACGCGGCGAAGAGAACGGCCCGTTCACGGATGTGCAGGGCTTTGACTGGCCCATCGGCAAGCCGGTGGTGGTGCGCATCGAGCGCATGGGCGATGCCTCGAGCACCAAGGTCAACATCCTCTTTGATGGCATCCCGGTGCTCAGCGGGCGTCCGCTGCCGGCCCTGGGCCGCACCAACAACGAGCTCAAGCTCGGCGTTTATGTAGAAGGCCAAACTGGGCGCACGGCCACGATCGACATCGATGATGTCGACATCGTGTTCCGCAAGCGCTGAGAGGTACCGCATGCACAAGTCTCCGCACGCACGCTCCGGCTTCACGCTCATCGAGTTGTTGGCCGTCATCGTGATCCTGTCGATCCTCATCGTGGTGCTCGTGCCGCGTTTGGCGGGCTTTGGCGAGCGCGCCAACGAGAAGGCCACCAAGGCCTTCTTGGCGCAGTTGGATGTGGCCATCGCCGAGTACGAGAACCGCTTTGGCGACTACCCGCCGAGTCACTTCCCGGACGCGTGGGGCGCGCCGCCCAACACCACCAACTTGGGCGGTGAGGCGCTTGTGGTGTCGTTGTGGTCCAAGGATTGGGGCGGCACGGGCTTGGCGGAAGACAAGCTGATGAACAGCGACGGCGACGCGACCAAGAAGCCGCTGGCGACCTTTCCGAATCCGGATCTGTTCGAGTTGAAGGACTCGTGGGGCAATCCCATCGCGTACCTCCATCGGCGCGACTACACGCGCGAGGATGTGTATGTGAGTGAAGACCCCGAAACGGGCGAGCAAGTCGAGTCCACGCTCAAGGCCAAGGCAAACAAGACCACCGGCGGGTGGCAGCGCGCCACGAAGTACCAACTGGTGTCCGCGGGTGCGGATGGTCGCTTTGGTACCGACGATGATGTGGGCAACTTCGAGTCCACACCTGAGACCGAGGAGTGACTCGGTGAAGCAGCGCCGCGGAGCAAGGTACGCGCAGCACAAGACGGGCTTCACGCTCGTCGAGTTGCTGATCGTGGTGGCGTTGCTCGGGACCTTGCTCGGGATGGGATTGGGCTTGTTCGCGCGCTTGGATCTGGGTGACCGCGTGGTGCGCACGCAAGTCGTGGGGCAGCTGCGCGCGGCGCGCAACTTTGCGGTGGCACGCGAAGCTTCAGCGGTAGTGGTGCTCGATCACGACCAACGCCGCGTGCAGGCCTCTGGCCTAGCAGTGGTCGGCACTTGGCACTTCGAAGAGGCGACTTTGGCCGGTGCTTTCGGTCATCTGCCCTCGGCTGCTGAGGGGCGTTTGATCGACGACGGCTTCCAAGGCAAAGCCCTCGACTTCACCGGCTTGCCGGATGGCTCGCACGCGGCCTGGCCTGTGCACACCGATCCCGCGTGGGATCCGCGCGATGGCTTCAGCGTGGCGTTGGCTGTCAAGCGTACTGGACAGCTAGGCGGCGCCGGTGGTGGTGGCTCGGTGCTGCGGCTCGGCGATAGCTTGGGCCTCGAGATCGAGGAGAACGGTGTGCTGCGCTTGTGGTTTGCGCCCGAGTTGGTCTCCGAAGACAAGACCGTACGCAAGGGCGGTCGCGTTTTCGTAGAGACCGAGCCCGGTGCCGTGCCTGCGGGGCGTTGGTGCACGCTGGACGCGCGCTATGACCGCGTGCGCATGGAAGTCGCCGTCGATGGCGTGGTGCGCGCGCGCTTGGCCGAAGATGCCGCTGTGTGGCGCGCGGAAGGTCCGCTGCGTCTGTGCGGAGCCAATGCGCCGTTCCAAGGCGCTGTCGATCGCTTGGTGGTGGCGTGCGCGGTGCGCGAGGACGGCTATCAACTGCCGCCGGATGTGCGTTTCTCCAAGGACACGCCGCGGCTGGTGCGCTTTGCCGCCGGAGGCACGCTGGACCGCGAGCTGCATGCCGAACCCGTGGTCCTCACGCTGCTGCGCGACGATGGCCCTAACGGTCCAATCCCGCCCGAAGTCATCACGGTGCAACTGTCGGGGGCCGTCGAGTGAGGCGCCGCGCTCTACTTGCGCGTGCAGCGCGCAGTCGCCGCGGCATGGCCTTGATGGTGGTGCTGTTGGTGTTGCTGGCACTCTTGGTGTTGTGCACGCCGTTCTTGTTCTCGGCGCGCGATGCAGACCGTGCCTCGACGCAACATGCGGATCGCGTGGAAGCGCGCCTCGCCTTGGATGCTGCCGCGCGCCATGCACGCCATGTGTTGGCGCAAAGCTACAGCAGTGCCGACTTGGACCGCACGCCGTGGTCGGACACCGAGGAAGAGCTGGCCGTCGACAACCAGTTCGATGCAGCCTTCTTGAATGCGAATGATCCGCGCGGCCCGATGTGGGACCTAGAGGTGCGCGACACGAGCGGCGCCATCGATCTCGACAGTGCCTCACCGCATGTGATCGCCAATCTGCTCGGCCTTGTGGCGCGCACAGCGAGCATCGTTGAAGGCACCAACAAGCCCATTCCGTATGCAGGCGGCGCCAACTTCGCGCCCGCGGGCTTTGTGACCATCGATGGAGAGTTGGTGCGCTACAGCGCGCTCGAGGACGGCAGCGTGACCGGCCTCACGCGCGGGGTGCTGGGCCCCGGCGAAGGCGAAGAGTGGCAAGGCGGACCGCGTGCAGCCTCGGGTCACGGCATCGGCACGAACATCGTCGACCAGCGCGCCTATGCACCGGCGTTGTGGCGTTTGCGCGAGAAGGGCGCCTGGCGGCCGTTCGACGCACCGCAGCAGTTGGCGGATGTGGGACGCTTTGCGATGGCCGCTGCCGTCGATCCACGCGCTGCTGGCGTCGTCGATGCGACGATGGTGCAGCAACTGCTGGAGCATGGCTCTGTCCACGCCGATGCGCGCGGTGTCGCCACCTGGCAGCGCGCAGTGCGTGTGACCACGCCGATCGAAGGCGGCAAGACAGGCCGCTTGCGCGTGCAGGACGCACGCTTTGTGAATGCCGGCTCCACCGTGCGCATCGGTGATGGCGCGGTGCAAGAGCTGGCGCTGGTGCAGCAAGTGCTGCGCAATGGCGACATCGTGTTGGACCGTGTGCTCGAAGGCACCTGGCCGGCCTTTGGCAGCGTGCTGGAAGTCTTGGCGCGTCGGCCTGTGAACGCCAACACAGCGTCCGAGTCCACACTCACAGCGCTGTACCTCAATCTGCAACTGTCGGGTCGCAACTCGCGCGTCACGTTGGACGAAGCCAAGCTCTTGGCCGAAGTCACCGTCGCTTCGCGGCCCTTCACCGGTCACGAGGATTGGCTCAAGCGCGTGCTGTTGCCCGCAGCAGGGCTCGAGAAGTTGCCGAGTGACAGTGCGGTCATTCCCGATGCGCTCTTGAGCGGCAAAGGCTTCTTGGATGCGGCCGATGCAGTCGCGGTGTACGCCAACGCCTTGAACGCCAACGATGCGGCCTTGGCTTGGGCCACGATGCCGTTGTCGTTTGTGTCGCGCGATGTGTACGACCTTGAGTTGCGTGCTAGCGCGAACGCACCGAGCGGAGCTGCGCGCGCCATGGTGGTGCGCGAGGAGACGGTGGTGGTCGCACCGCAGCGCGAGTTGACGCGCTTGTGGGGGCGTCAAGAGGACTTTGACGAGGAGCAGCGCTTGGCGTTGAGCGCGCCTTTGTGGGCCACAGGTCCGCGCTCCACGACGCGCTTTGATGGTGGCACGGCCACGCCGTCGCGCCTGTGGCCGAATTGGGGCGTGAAGGACGGAGCAGTGCTGGTGCCCGGCTCCAATGCCTTGCCGGAAGGCAGCGAGATGCTCGGTGCCGAGCGCGTGTTCGCCGCGCGTGAGGACGAGTCGTGGATCCAACTGCAGCCGATTCGCGAATTGGACACGGCTGCGCGCCAAGGCCGCACGCTGCACTTCGACCAAGAGTCGCGTGACTTGGAAGGCCGTTGGTTGCCGGACCTATCGGTCAAGTTGTCGAGCGACGACAATCTGGTGCGCTGGACGACGAGCGCCTCACCTTTGGCGCGTCCGCTGGCGTGGTCGGGTTGGATCAAACCGCGTTCCGCGGGCGATGGGTTGTTGGTGGACTTGGCCGGCAGCGAAACATCGGTCGAGCGCGTGCAGCTGTTGCTCGAAGGCGCTGATCTGGTGCTGCGCGTGCTGGATGGTTTTGGCGACCACCGCGACACGACCTTCAAGGAAGCGGGCGAAGTGCGCTACGCGTTGGCCGGCGGCGGCAGCGCAGGCAGCAGCACCGCAGGGCCCGGTCTGCCCTACGACACGTGGCACCATGTCTGGTTCGAGGTGCGCGGCAATCGCCCGAGCCAGATGACCATGTTGGTCAACGGTCAGGCCTTTGGTGTGCGTACACTCGGCTTGACACGCTTGAGCCAGTCCTTGTCGCAAGGTGCCGGTGTGATTGCCGTCGATTCACTCGAGGGCTTTCCGGCGCAGTGTGTGGTGCGCATCGGCAATGAGTTGATCGAGGTGCTGAACGACGGCACTTCCCTCAAAGCGGAACGGCAACTCACGGGGACGTTGGCCGGTTTCGGCGGTCGCTTGGCGCGTGAACCCTACGCGGCACTCGTCGAAGGCGGCACGGCCAACATCCCGGCTAACTTTGCCGGCATCCAGACGACTCATCCGGCCGGTACGCCGGTCGAACTGTACGGCTATGCGCTGCAGACTTTGTCCGATGTGCCGACAGGGCGCGTGGACTTGGCGCAGGACCTCGGTCGCTTCCGCGTGGCGATGCTGGAAGGCGTAGTCGGTGCGTCTTCGCCCTTGGGTGACCCGATCGTGTTGCCGGTGGGCTTGTTCGGCATCACCTTGGG
>JBILXQ010000188.1:0-5599 GCA_044378375.1 Planctomycetota bacterium | reverse complement strand
GAAGCCCCATTCACCGGCCTGTCCCGCGCGAGCGGCATGCATCCATTCAGCTTCGGTCGGCAAACGGAAGCGATAGCCGGTTTTCGCGCTGAGCCACTTGCAGTACTCCGCCGCGCCCTTGGTCGAGACGCTGATGACCGGATAGTTCTTATGGCCGAAGCCGCGATCCATCAGGATGTACGGCTTGCTAGGACGCGTGTACGCATCGACGGGGTCCGCTTCACCTTCGGCCCGATCCATCGCAAACACGAAGGCGTCATACATATCCCAAGTGACCTCCGTAGAGGCCATCCAGAAAGCACCCACACCTTCCGCTGCAGGGATAGGCATCAGCCGCACGCTCTGCGTGCAGCCAGGCACGGCGACCTCGAACGGCTGTGCCGGTTGTTGCACAGGTTCCGGTGCTTGCGTGCTCGTGCATGCTGCTGCCATGCATAGAATCGTCGGGGTGAGCAGAGCGCGCAGCGTGAGGTCGTGGGGGCGCATGATCAGCGTGAGTTGTGCGCTAGGGCTTGCTGCATGGTTGCTTGTGGGTTGTCGCTCAACCTCGTTGGTCGAGCGCTACTCCTATTCGCACCATGCGATGGGGTGTGAAGCGCGTGTAGTACTGTACGCGCCCGACGAAGTGACGGCAACGCGTGCGGCTGAGGCCGCATTTGCACGCATCGATGCGATCGAACAAGCCCTGTCGGATTGGCGCGACGATAGCGATGCCGAGCGCTTGTGCGGTGCCGCCGGACAAGGACCACAAGCGGTCAGCGCAGACTTGCGCGACTGCTTGACGCGTGCGGTGGAACTGTCGGTGCTGTCCGAGGGAGCGTTTGATCCCACAATCGGCGCCGTTACGCGCTTGTGGCGGCGCGCGAAACGCGAGCAACGCATGCCAAGCGCAGACGAGCTGGCAGCGGCACGCGCATTGGTAGGTGTGCAGCACCTTACGCTCCATGCGGATGGCAAGGTGGAGATCCACACCCGCGGTGTGCGGCTCGACTTTGGCGCGATCGGCAAAGGGTGGGCATGTGATCGAGCACTCGACACGCTCGCTGCACACGGCATTACCAGCGCGCTGGTCGAACTAGGCGGCGACCTAGCCTGCAGCGCACCTCCTCCGGGGCGCACTGGCTGGACCATTAGCGCCGGCAACGGCACACAAGCCGAAGATGCGCGCCTAAGTGTGGCGCACTGTGGCGTTGCGACCTCGGGTGACGATGCGCAAGGTTGGCTTGTGGATGGTCAGCGTCTCTCCCACATCGTGCGACCGCAGACGGCTGACGCTCTGCGCAATACCTCACGCGTCACGGTAGTCGCGGCGAATGGTGCTGATGCCGATGCCTTGGCGACCGCGGTGGAGGTCCTTGGCACCGAAAAGGGCGCGGATCTAGCCCAGAAACGCGAAGCGCGGCTGGTGGTCCAGCCGCGCTAGCTTGTTGTCAACCTGCCGTGACGGTCAATCCGCCCTGACAGTCTTGGCTTCCTTGCGCGTGTGCTTGCGGCGCTCGATCTCCTGCAGGATGCGCTTGCGCAAGCGCAAGCTCTTGGGCGTGACTTCGAGCAACTCGTCGTCTTCCAAGTACTCCAGCGATTCTTCCAGAGACATCACATGCGGCGGCGGCAGCTTGACGTTGTCGTCCTTGCCAGCCGAACGGATGTTGGTCAGCTTCTTCTCGCGGCACACGTTGACGCCAAGGTCGTTGTCCTTGTTGTTCTCGCCAATGATCATGCCTTCGTACACCGGTGCACCCGGTTCCACGAAGAAGGTGCCGCGATCCAAGAGACCGAACAATGCGTAGGGGATCGCTTCCCCGGCGCGGTCGGCGATCAACACGCCGTTGATGCGCAACGGCAGCGGACCACCATCCGGACGCCAGCATTCGAACACGTGGCTGAGGATCGCCATGCCTTGCGACAGAGTCATCAGCGCCGTGCGCGCGCCGATCAAGCCGCGCGAAGGCACCAAGAACTCGAGACGCGTTGACGTGTCGCCATACGGCTCCATGTGCGTCATCTCGCCGCGACGACGTCCGAAGTACTCGATGATGCGACCCGCGTGTTCGCTGGGCACTTCGACCACGGTGCGCTCATACGGCTCGCACCAGGCCCCATCGACCTTCTTCAAGATGACGCGCGGCTTGCCGACGCTGAACTCGTAGCCTTCGCGACGCATGTTCTCGATCAACACGCCGAGGTGCATGACACCGCGGCCCTTCATCTCGTAGCAGCCGTCGCTGGCCTCGTTGTTGACGAGTTGCAAGGCCACATCGCGCAAAGCTGCGCGTTCCAAGCGCGCCAAGATCTGGCGGCTCGTGACGAAGTCACCTTCCTGCCCGGCGAACGGCGAGTTCGACACGAAGAACTCCATCGCGATCGTCGGCTCGTCCAGCTTGATGGCCGGCAACGGCTCTTGCTGATCGGGCGGGCACAAGGTGTCGCCGATCGTCAAGTCTTCGATACCCGCCACCACGGCGATGTCGCCTGCGCCCACCGTTTCGGCCGGCACGCGCGTCAAGCCTTCGTAGCGGAACAAGCCCTTGATCGGGCCCACGATCGCCTTCTCGCGATCGGGGTGGCACACGGCCACGCGTGCACCGTTCTTGAGCGTGCCACGACGGATGCGGCCGATGGCGATGCGACCGAGGAAGTCATCGTGGTCCAGCGTGGCCGCTTGGAACTGCACGGGCGCATCGTCGTCCGTCGGCGGCTGCGGCGCATGCGTGAGGATCATGTCGAACAAGGGCTCCATGTCCTTGTTCTCATCGCTGAGCGACTTCTTGGCGTAGCCATCACGGCCCGAGCCGTACACGACCGGGAAGTCGAGTTGTTCGTCGCTGGCGCCGAGCTCGATGAAGAGCTCCAACACCATGTCGAGCACCGCGGCGACGCGTGCATCGGGACGGTCGATCTTGTTGATCATGACCATCGCCTTGAGGCCGTTCTCAAAGGCCTTGCGCAGCACGAAGCGCGTTTGCGGCATCGGGCCTTCGGCCGCGTCGACCAACAACAACACAGCGTCCGCCATGCGGAGCGTGCGCTCGACCTGGCCGCCGAAGTCGGCGTGGCCCGGCGTGTCGACGATGTTGATGCGCCAACCGCGATAGTCCACCGCCGTGTTCTTGGCGAGGATGGTGATGCCGCGTTCGCGTTCTTGCGCGTCGCTGTCCATCGCACGCTCTTGAACCAGTTGGTTCTTGCGGAACGTACCGGCAAAGCGGAAGAGGCTGTCCACGAGGGTGGTCTTGCCGTGGTCGACGTGGGCGACGATGGCGATGTTTCGGATCTGCTTGGCGGTCATGTTGCTCGCTACTGCCGGATTTGAAGGCGTAACAGAGTAGGCGCAGTTGTGCCAAGGCACAACCAAGAGCTTCGGAAAGGTCGTTGAATGGCCCTCTAGGGGCCTTCCAGCACACGTTGCACGCGATCGAGGCGGTAGGTCTTCAGCAGCCCTGACCGCAGGCACTCGGCTTCCATGTAGCCCTTGTCACCCGATTCAAACAGCAGGCGAGGTGCGATGCGCAGGGGGCTGACAGGGCCTTCCTCGCCGTACAACACGACGACGGGTGCGCGTTCGCGGGCAGCGGCTTCGAGCGGGCGAAGGCGTGGCGACATGCGCGGAGGGCGGGGCAGCGCGTCCGCCAAACCGCGGCGTGAACCGCCATGGGCCAACATCTCGGTCCAGAGCGCATCGCCCACGGGGGCTTCGGGCTGCGCACTGCGGCGCGCAAGGCACTCTTCCAGCACCATCCAGCACGACACAGCATCTGCCAGCGCGCGATGGTGCACATCCACATCCAAGTCGAGGTGCTGGGTCAGGGTCTCCAGCTTGTGGTCGCTGGACTCGGGGATGTAGCGTCTAGCCAGCTTGACAGTGTCAAGTACTGTTGACTGAGGCAGCCCGAAGCCATGGCGTGCCGCTTCGAAGCCCAGCACGCCGATGTCGAAGGGGGCATTGTGCGCCACGAGCCAGGCATCCCCGAGCCATTGCACAAAGCGCGGCACGACCACCTGCGCCGGTTCGGCATCCGCGACTTGGGCGTCCACGATCCCGTGCACGGCTGTGGTGCGCGGGTCGATAGGGACCTCCGGCCGCACGAAGCTCTCGAAACGATCGACAATTTCGCCGTCTTGGATCAGAACCGCACCCAACTCCAGAAGGTGCATGGCACCGCCTCCGGTAGCGGTCTCGGTGTCAAAGGCGACGATCCTGCGGCTCATGGGTGCTTACCTTAGGCGCTTACCTTACGCGATCGGCAAGGCTGGTGTAGACTTCTCTTGACAGTCCTGCCCGGACCGTCCCCCCCCCATGAAGCATCACGTACTTGCAGGGCTAGGCGCGCTGGTCAGCCTACTAGCCAGCGCCTCGGCGAATGACTCCTGTGCTGTGCCGACCACTGTTGTGGGCATCGGGCCGTTCCCCTTTGACCTGAGTGCCTCGACCACCGGCGTGGAAGGCCAAGCCGAGTCGATCTGTACGTACTTCGGGTCGTCTTCGATCCAACGCGATCAGTGGTTCACATGGGTGGCGCCGTTTGATGGTCTGGTGACTGTCGACTTGTGCGGCTTGACCACCGTCGACACGCGTCTGGCTGTGTACGAGGGCGCTACCTGCCCGACGACTCCGGCGTTGACCTGCAATGACGATTGGTGTGGCTTGCAGTCGCGCGTGGAGTTCCGTGCCCGCGCGGGACTCAGCTATGTCGTGCAATTGGGCACCTACCCGGGAGCCGCCGGTGGCACCGGGCAGTTCCAACTTGTGCTGGCCAGCTCGCCGCTCGTGTTGGGCACGCGCGTGCATCCGGTCAGCGGACATGAGTACAAGTTGCTCTCGCCCAGCGGCGTGCATGCTGCCGAGGCATACGCTCGCGAGCTTGGCGGGCATCTTGTGACCGTTGATGATCAAGCCGAGCATGATTGGCTGACGGCCAACTTCCATGTGTGGAACGGCTCGGCGCGCAACTACTGGGTGGGTGCCAACGATGTTGCTGTCGAGGGCGCGTGGGCTTGGACCGATGGAACGGCCCCGGGCTTTGTGGCGTGGGATGCGGGTCAACCGGACAACTACGGCGGAGGCGAAGACTACGCTCACAGCCGTTCGAGCAGCGCCACCGGCTTGTGGAACGACATTGACGCTCTGCCGCCTATCACGGTGCATGGTCTAGTGGAGATCGTGCCCACCACTGGCCTCGTGTTCTGCGCCGGAGATGGCTCTGGAACGCCCTGTCCGTGCGGTAACGATGCCGCCGGTGGTACTCAAGGTGGTTGCTTGAACTCGTTGGGTGTCGCGGCCCGTCTCGAAGCAGTCGGACAAGCATCTTTGACAAGCGATACGGTGCAGTTGCGCGGTAGCAACATGCCGAACGGCAATGCCCTGTACTTCCAGGGCACGACGCAGCAGTCCGCTGGATTGGGTGCGGCCTTCGGTGACGGCTTGCGTTGCGCTGGTGGCACCATCGTTCGTTTGGGAACCAAGCTCAACGCCGCAGGATCCTCGGCCTATCCCGGCAGCGGTGAAGCCTCGGTTAGCGTGCGCGGTTTGATCGTGGCTCCCGGCACGCGCACCTACCAAGTCTGGTACCGCAATGCCGCCGCGTACTGCACGGCGAGC
>JBILXQ010000187.1:0-5633 GCA_044378375.1 Planctomycetota bacterium | reverse complement strand
CATGGATCTCGCAGAAGCAGATCTGCTGCGTCGCGCGCTGCAAAAGCGCCGCGAAGACGAGCTACCCGGCCTACGATTGCGTTTCCTCAATGGCTGCGCGGAGCAAAAGATTGCGACCCACGATGCCCAACGAGCGTGGGAGCTGATCGCCAACTTTGCGTCTTTTGGCTTCTGCAAAGCGCATGCGGTGACCTACGGACGCATTGCGTACCGCGCGGTTTGGCTGAAAACGCACTACCCCGCCGAGTACATGGCCGCCTTCCTTTCTTCGGACACGGGCTACTACGACACGCGCGTGTATGTAGAGGAGGCGCGCCGCCTAGGTGCGCGAATCCTCGGTCCATGTGTCAATCGTTCTGGACAACAGTGGACCGTCGAGCGCAGCCGTCAGGCGCGCGACGCAGATGGCTTGCGCCTACCTCTCACACAAGTGAAAGGCATCTCGCAACGCGCCCTAGAAGCCCTGCATACGGCGCGCCAAGAAGGCGGAGCGTTCGTGTCGTTGCCCGACCTTGCGAGCCGTGTACCCTTGGAACGAAACGAGCTCGAAGCCCTTGTGCGCTGTGGCGCGTGTGCTTGCTTTGACCGCACCATTCCCGAGCTGCTATGGCGCGTGAAGTTGCTCTATGCACCTGAACGGCGGCCCCCTGCAGACTTGGACCTCAGGGCGGGGTGGCGTGGTGCAGGGCTCGGCTTAGGTCGCGCAACGCTCGAGCCGGGCGATAGCGTGACGCTATTCCCTGAGCCTGCCCCTGCCACACTCGCGTTGCCGCGCCTGCCCGACTACAACCGCATCGAGCGTGGCCGAGTGGAGCACGAGCTACTCGGCGTCAGCATCGAAGCTCATCCTACAGAGCTGTTCCCCTGTGCCGCCGAGCTCAAGGCCGAGCGCGAGGGACGCACGCTACGACCAACCGTTCCGTGTGCTGAGGTGCGGCGCTTTGCTGGCGCGCGTATCGCTATTCGGGGCTGGCTGGCGGCCTCACGCTCCACCCCAGCAGCAGATGGCCGCACGATGAAGTTCCTTACCTTGGAAGACTCGAGTGGTCTTGCCGAAGTGGTGGTGTTCCCCGACATCTACGCGCGCGATGCAGCCCAGCTTGCAGCCGGCGGTGTCATGCGCGTGGTCGGTGTCGTGGATGAACGCTACGGCTCCTGCACCCTACAAGCCGAGCGCATTGAGTGACGCGCAACGCTCGTCAGGTGCCGGGAGTCGTGGCCGCACTACGCTGGTAGCGCAGGCTCACATTCTCACGGCCCATCTCGCGCAGGCGCTCGGCTTCCTTCTTCAAGCCAAGGTTGTGCGCCTTCGACACCACGCTCTTCACCGAGCGTTCCAACACACGCGCCAACTCCAGGTTCGGCGTGGTCGGGTAGAGCTGACGCAGCTTCTCGATCGCAGCCGCATCCCAGCGCGGCATCTTGCTCGCGGGGTTGCCCGCCAAGCGCCGTAAAAAGGCCTTGTCCTTGGCCAAGCGCAAACGCGCCGCGACATCTTGGACCACGGCGAGCGGACGACCGAAGATGACCGCAAGATCATCGTCCGTACGCGTGCCATAGAGACGCTTGAACTCCACCATCTCGTCTTGCGTCAGCCCCGCGGGAGTCTGCACACGACGCAGCTCGACGATCTGCGACTGCACTTCGTCGACCGTGCGTCCCAGCACCCGAGCGATCGTCTCCGGCGTAGTGCCACCGATGTAGCGCTTGAGGTTCTGCACCTCCGTAGCGGTCCACGGGCCCGTACGCGGGGTCGCCTGGAAAGCCTGCTCGGCCATCTTGCGCACGCTGGCGACAGGGCGATTCAGCTCGCGCGCAATCGCAGCCTCATCGCGCAATCCATACAACTCTTGCAGGCGCGCAATCTCGGCCTGCGACCAGCGTCCCCGCCGCGGTGTGGCGGAGCGCTCTGTTCCCCATGTGGTCCTACGCACTGTCTCGTCCTCCGGTTGCGGTGTGGTGCCCGGCCTAGCGGCCGTCCCTCCGTTGGTCGTCGTTGGCAACATCGCTCGTGTACAGAGCTTCGTCACCGATCTGTCCTGCCAATTGCTTCTGGTGCAAACGCTCACGCGCCGCAGCCAACACTGCACGCACGCCGGCTGCGGTAGCCTGCGAGCATGCTGCCCGTGCGATCTCTTGTGCCTCGGCGTACGAGGTCTCACGCACGGCGTACTTGATCTCGGGCAGCATCGAAGGAACGACGCTGACCGAGTGGAAGCCCATACCCAGCAGCGCCAGCGCAGTAGCGTAGTCGCCTGCCATCTCACCGCACACCGACGCGGGCTTGCCAGCCGCGCGCGCGGCGCGCGCCACATGCTGCAAGGCAGCGAACACAGACGGATCCTGCGGATCGTAGAGCTTCGCCACGCGCGGATTGTCGCGGTCCACCGCCAGCAGGTACTGCACCAAGTCGTTCGTGCCGACGCTGACGAAGTCTGCTTCTGTCAAAAGATGTTCGATGGTGAAGACCGCCGAGGGCACTTCAATCATCACACCCACCGGCACATCGGCTGCGACCTCGAAGCCTTGATCCAGCAACTGCTTCTTCACGCCATTGAAGATGCGGTGCACTTCCTGCACCTCTTCCAAGCGCGACACCATCGGCAACAGGATGCGCAACGGCCCGTGCGCCGAGGCGCGCAAAGCTGCACGCAACTGCACACGCAACAGATCCTGCCACTCCAAGGAGATGCGCAAACCGCGCCAACCCAAGGCCGGATTCGCTTCTTTGGGAGTCTTGAAGTACGGCAACTGCTTGTCGTTGCCGATGTCCAAAGTACGCAACGTCACCGCACGCCCACCCATGCGCTCGAGCACACGGCGATACAGCCTGTACTGCTCCTCTTCGCTGGGGAACTGCGGCCGTTCCATGTACATGAACTCGGTCCGCAACAACCCCACGCCATCGCAATGGCTGTTGGGGAAGGTATCGAGATCACGCAAGCTCTCGATGTTGACCAACGCCGAGAACGGCTGGCCGTCGGTGGTGACCGCCGCCTCCGCGGCATGCAATGCCAACTTCTTTTGACGGGCCTTGCGGCGCTCGATGCGCGCCAAGAACCCATCCAGATCATTGCTATCCGGCCGCAAGCCGACCGTACCGGCATCGCCATCCACGCAAATGCGCAGCCCCTGCTCGAGGCGTGACAACAGGTTCGGCAAGCCCACCACGCACGGGAAACCGAACGAGCGCGCCAACACGGCACCATGGCTGAAGCGACCGCCGGTTTCGCACACCACCGCCAACACACGCGTGCGCTCCAGGAAGGTGACCACCTGAGGTGTCAGCTCCGCGGCGGCGATGATGACGGGCTCGGTGTCGCGTTCCATCTCGATGCGGTCGCCATGCATCAAGGCATCCAACACGCCGCGCCAAGGATCAATGAGCTCTTGCGCCCACGCACCGCGCGCGCGATCGCCATCGGTCCCCGCCAGCGCTCCGCGCAAACGGTCGACCATCGCTTGCACCGCCGCCTCGGCGTTGATGCGCTGCTCACGCACGGTCGTCTCGACCTCCTTGCGCGCAGAAGGATCGTCCAACATCAACTTGTGAACGTTGTAGATCGACGCATCCCGTTCGCCGAGCTGTTGGGCCACGATGCGCTGCTGTGCCAGGATCGCTTCGCCGGCTTGGCGGATGGCACTGTCGAGGCGCGCCAGCTCACGCGGCACATCCTCTTCAGGAACGGACCAAGTAGGGGCCGCCTCTGCGGCCGCGCGCACCACATGCACCGGCCCAATAGCGAGACCGGGGGCGACGGCGACGCCTTTCACGGTCTTCATTTGGGGCATGGGGCTGCTTAGGGAACGGAATCGGGTGGGACGGGTTCGATTACCCAATTTACAGAGGTCGGGCTCGGGGAACAAAGCCCAGACCCCAAAGCGGCTCCAAAAAGAGTTCGAAAAGTCCCAAGGGGGCAAGCCGCCCCTCAAGAGTTGCCCTGCGCGTGGTCGATTCCCAGTAGCAATGAACTCGCGCAACCTCATGTCCCGTACGACCTTGGCCCTTGGTTGCCTGTGCCTTGTGGGCGGGGCGTTCCTAGTCGGTGCCAAACACCTGTCACCTGCGGCCGGTGAGTACGCGGCCAGCGGTTTGCGCGCCTTGAGCAGCGGCGGCCTGCTGGCGGTCCTTGGTGTGGTGCTAGTGGCCGTGGCATGGGGCTTCCGCAGCCACGCCCCGACCGAAGATCAAGGGACTCTGGTGCTCGAACAACTCGCCTCCGATCTGGCAACGGTGCGCGCCCAACTTGAGGCCATGCGCACGGAGCGCGAAGCGCAAGCAGCCAAACCCAAACACGAAGATCAGCTCTTCCGTCTGGCCGCCGGCATCGACCAGTTAGGTGCGCGCGTCGATGGACGCTTGAAGAGCCAGCACAGCGCGATCATGGACGGTCTCGACGGAGTGCAGCGCGATGTCGCCGCCTTGCGTGCGCGCATTGATGAGCTCGAGTCTGCCCCGCGCGACGCGGTCGAAAGTGCAGAGCCCGGCGAAGATCCCTACGGCCACGCCGAGGACGAAATCGAACTCGTGGAGGGTTTTGAAACGAGCGACGACGACCTTGAAGTCGTCGTCGAACTCGATCAAGACTTGGCTGGTGCGGAGGACGACCAAGGGTTCGCCTCGTTGCACGAGCTGCTGTCCGATCCTGCGGTGCGTGAGGCCATGGAGGCCGTGCGCCGCAAGCAAAGTTGACCGTCAGCTGTCAGCCTGCGCTCCGTCGTCCTGCTTCTTGAAGAAGTTGGCGAAGGGCGTGTTGACGATCTTCGTCTTCGGCGCGACATCCTCGAGCCGCACGTACTCTTCGCGCGGGCCGCGGTCATCACGCTTGCCGTCCTTGCCATCGCGGCCGCCGGGGCCACCGCGCTTGCGATCGCCAAAGCGACCGGCCGAAGGCTTGGCCTGCACAGCACGCGTGTTTTGCGGCTTCTCGGGTTCGCGCGGACCACGATCCGGACGCCCGCCGCGTTCGCGACGCGGACCACGACGCTCGCCGCCTTCCTGACGATCAGGACGAGGCTCCTCGCGACGCGGTTGCTCGGAACGCTCGGGCTCGGGCACGTTCTTGAAGGACAGCGCCAAACGCGCGCCGCCGACTTCGATGATGCGTGCACGCACCGTTTGGCCCACCGACAAGATCTCACGCGCATCGCGCACGTAGCGATCGCTGATCTCGCTGATGTGCACGATCGCATCTTGGGCTAGGCCCACATCGACGAACACACCGAAGCCAGCCACGCTGGTCACGATGCCTTCGACCACGCGGTCCTTGGTGAGGCGGATGGGATCCGTGTCCGGATCCAGCATGTTCGGCCCCCACAGATGCGGACGCGGATCGCGACCGGGGAAGGCCATCTCACGCATGATGTCGCGCCAGGTGTACTCCTCGACACCAAAGGCCTCACGACGCAGGCCACGAGCCGCGCCGGGGCGACCTAGTCCTTGCTCCACCGTCGCGCCAACCGAGTCGTAGAGACGACGCACGAGGTCGTACTGCTCGGGATGTAGCCCCGTGCAATCCAGCGGTTCGGGACCATCGTTGATCCGCAGGAACGCCACAGCACTGGTCCACTGCGCTTCGGTCAGCACACCCTCAGCACGCAACTCTTCGCGCGTGGTGAAGGGTTTCTCTGCA
>JBILXQ010000186.1:0-5640 GCA_044378375.1 Planctomycetota bacterium | reverse complement strand
TGAGCAAAGAGCGTCAGGCTCTGCGGCGTGTGTTGCGGCATGAGCTGGCGCATGCATTCGTGGCGCGTGTGGCTGCGAATCGCGCACCTGGTTGGTTGAACGAAGGTCTCGCCATGCGCTTGGAAGATGACGACGCAGCTTGGCGTGCGCGTGTCAAGGATTCTGGACAGCGTCTGCGCTCGTTGCCGCGTATCACGGCGGCGGAGTTGGGTGGTTCGTTGGCGGCGATCGTCGGCGAGGACCGTGTGCGCGCGGCCTATGCTGTGGCCTTGGTGTTGTTGGATGAGGTGTTGCGTGCGGCCGGAGAGCGCGCGCCGTACGAGTTGCTGGAGGCCGCGGCTGCGGGCGAACTGCCGGCCAAGCTGCAGCGTTTGACAGGTGTGGAGCTCGAGGTCCTGCTCGAACGCGTGCAGACGCGCTGAATCGCCTCAGGTCTCCCGCGCCCCCTCCTTCGTTACCGGTTGTGTACGCGCCATGGCGAAGCGCGCTGACCGCGTGACCCCGCTACCGTGTGTCTCCGCGCCGCAACGATCTTCCGTCAACCGTCGGCGCACTGAGAGGATCCGTCATGCAACGAGTCAGCGAGTGGATGAACAAAGATATTGCCGTCGTGCATCCGTGGGAGAACCTGTCACGGGTCGCCCAGTTGTGTTGGGAGAAAGACATCGGCTGGCTGCCGGTGCTCGATGAGTCGCAGAAGTTGGTCGGTGTCATCACCGACCGCGATGCGCTCCTGACGGCCCATTTCCGCGGGCAGTGCCCCTCGGAAGTGCGTGTCGATCAGGCGATGAGCCGCGAGCTGAAGTCTGTGCTGCCGCAGACCACGCTTCCGGCTGCTTTGGAGGTGATGGCGCGCAATTCCGTGCGGCGTCTGCCGGTACTCGATGAGCATCAACGCTTGGTGGGTGTGGTGACGATGGGCGATTTGGCCCGTGCCACTCCCAAGGCGTCGAGCGACGAGGACATGGTGGATGCCATGCGCGCCGTGTTGCGGCCGCGGTCTGGCGATGGGGTGCAGGCCCGTCCGGCGACGCTCACTCCCAAAGCACCTCCGGTGTCGGTGTCGAATGCGCCTTCGGTGCCGCCGGGGTCAGCGCAGCGCCTGCGCACCACAGCGCCCTAGCACGCGAGCGGCCGCGACAGGAAAGCGGCCGGCCACGCGCAAAACTCGTGGTCGGCCGCCGCTGTCGTGCTACCCAATCCTTTAGCCCGGCTTCGTGAGGGTGTACCCCACGAGGAATAGGGCTGTCACAGCGGTCCAGATGAGTCCCAAGAGTCCTGCTGCAATGCCAAGTAGGGCGAGCATGTGTCCCTCAACTATCCCGCCCGCGCGAGCGGCTCAACTGGATCTTCGTCTTCACATATGGGGAATCGTCGCGTTCGGCTTCAGACTTGCCGGGATTGTCAAGAAATCTAGACAAAGTCTCAAAGGTGATGTCTCGACTTGGTTTGGGTCATTGCGGTGGCTGGTGGCGGTCTACTTTCGGGCAATTGCCCGAGACGCCGCCAGCCTCACACGCGTCTAGTGGGGCGAAGGAGGGCATGGGCATGTTGTGTGGAATCAAGCTAGAGCGTTTGCGTGCCGCAGCCACGCTGGACGGGGTGGATGGCCGTGCACCGGCAGAGTTGGTGCAATTGGTCTGTGCCAGCGCCGAACCGCAGCGCGTGTCTAGCGCCTTGGCGGAACAGGACTTGGCGTACTGGGCGCGCGCCTCGTCGGCGCAATTGGCCCAGGCGCTAGCGGTCTCGGCCGAAGAGGCGCTGCGACTAGAAGCTGCGTTTGCACTGGGGCGCATCGTCGAGCGCGAGCAATCCACAGAGCGCGAGCGCCTGAATTCGCCCGCCGTGGTGCACCGCGTCATGGCACCGCGCTTGCGCGGGTTGCCGGTGGAGACCCTGCATGTGCTGTTGTTGGATGGCAAGCATCGTCTGCGGCGCATTGTGCGTGTGTCTGAGGGCACGCTGACCAATGCCATGGTCCATCCGCGCGAGGTCTACGCCCCGGCTTTGCGCGATGGAGCGGCGGCCTTGATCGCGGTGCACAACCACCCTTCCGGTGATCCGGAGCCTAGCGAGGATGATGTGCGCGTGACCAAGCGCCTGGTGGATACGGGTGTGATGGTGGGGGTGCCACTGCTCGACCATGTGGTGGTGGCCACGGGCGGTTGGGTGTCCCTGCGCGAGCGCTTGCGCTGGGAGGGTTAGTCGGCATGAGGGTTAGTCGCCGAGAGGCTTAGGGATAGCGCTCGATTGCAATTGCCGCTGCCGCCTCTAGGGCCGTCTCGATGCGCAAGACATAAGGAGCGATGCAAGCTCTTTGACAATTGAAGCTATCTAGCAGTTCGCATTCGCTGGAGGTGAAGCCGGCCTCGGGGCCAGCCCACAGGCGGATGGCCCACAACCCTTGAGCGCTGGTTTGGCCCTGCAAGCAGTGACTCAGCTTGGCTGGGCTGTAGGGGTCGAGCAGCACCTGTAGACCCGCAAAGGCAGCGTGTGTGGCTGCCAAAGGCAGCGCTGCATGGATGGCAAGCGCATGCAGGCTTCCGCTCTGCTTCAGAGTCTCGCGCGCTGTGCGCTGCAATTTTTCGCGGCGTCCTTCGCCGTCGGCGCGTGCCTCGGCTTCCGTCAGCTCCGTGATGATGGGTTGCCAGAGCGCGACTCCCAGTTGGGCAAGACGGGCGACACAGTCTGCAGCACGGGGGCCTTTGGGAAGCGGAGCCCAAACCTCAATGCGGGGCAGTGGCGCACCTGGTTCGCCGGGTGCGGGAGCGTGGCGCGTCTGGGCCCCAATCTCGGCAAAAACCGCGTGTTTGGGGCCAGCCTGTTTGGAACCCAGCAGCAGATGCGCCTCGTAGGCACGACCGCGTCCGTCGAGTACCTCCAAGGGAGCACCGTGGCCCAAGCGCAGGGCCCGCGTCACATGCAGGGCATCGTCTGGATCTAGCTGTAGGCGGGCGCCCGTGACAGCTTCCTCCAGCACACACCGCGGGGCGTGGTTCATGTCCTTGTGATTGCATCAAGCGCGGGCTTACTTCAAGGGTGCAGCTACCTGCCGGCCCTGTTATCCTGCCTAGCCCGTCACCGCGAGGGCCACCTAGCGGTTACAGGAGGGCCGGCCCAAGGTACCTCCCCGTGTCCGTTGGCTCCTAACCGCCTCTACGCTCCGCGAACCAGACGATGCAGACCCGCTATTCCCTGCGCTTCGAGTCGGGCGACAAGAAGGGCGAGACAGTCGCTATTCCCGCAACCGGCCTGACGATTGGCCGCAAAGAGGGCAACGGCCTCCGGATCGCTGACGCCTCTGTGTCGGGCAACCATGCCCGGCTCAGCATCGACGCTGAGGGTGTGAAGATCACGGACCTTGGCAGCACCAATGGCACGCGGGTGGGCACGGCACGCGTGACCGAGTCGCGGCTGCAGGCTGGCGACACGCTCTACCTGGGCAATGTGAAGTTTGAGGTGGTGGCGACGGGCGAGATGTCGCCGGGTGCTGCGGGTGGCTCGGCCGCCGTGGATATCGGTGAGATCGATGTCGGTGAGATCGATCTCGAAGAAATCAGTATCGAGGAGATCACGCTTGAGGATGCAGTTCCGGCCGCTGCCGCTGCTCCAGCTGCTCAGCCTCCCGCTCGACCCGTTGCACGACCTGTTGCACGACCTGTTGCGCGAACCGAGCCCGCTGCCGTAGCGCCTGTCGCACCGGCCGCCTCTGCCGAACTCGCGGGTGAGGCAGTTGCGCATGTCAGCGCCGCGACCTTGGAGCGCGCCAAGAAGAGTTCCAAGTCGGGCCTCTTGGTCGTAGGTGGCTTGGTGGTGGTCTTGGTCGGAGCATGGTTTGCACTGAACCGTGACGAAGACAACCCCATGGCCCGTGCTCGGGCTGTGCAGCCGCTCACAGGCAATCTCCTGCCGGCTGGCTCTTGGAGTTTCGAGGGCGAGTCCGAGGCCTTCCGTGATGCCGAAGGCGCGCTGGCGACGTGGTCCAAGTCTGCCCAAGCGGCCAGCAGCGGGCAGTACGGATTGCGCGCGGAGCTTGCTGCTGGGGAATGGGCCTTGACCCGTTCCGAGGCGGTCACGGTGAGCGAAGGTCAAACTCTGGTCGCCAAAGCCCAACTGCGGGCCGTGGATGCCTCGGTGCGCGTGGGCGTTGAGTTCCTGCGCATGAGCGCCGATGGTGCGGCGCTGGCTGGACCCGTGGTGGCTTGGTCTGCCCCTCTAGGTGATGCTACGTCTGGCGGCTCTGGTTGGACTGCCGTGGAACTGGGCGTGCGGGTGCCGCTAGCCCACACGCGGGCGCGCGTTGTGCTGCTGGCAGAGGGTGCCACCCAATCTGATGCCTCCGGTCGCGCGGATGCGGATGATGTGGGCCTCGTCGTCGGGGAGAGTGCCCGGGTCGAGCATCAACTAGGCGAAGCGCGGGCCGTGGTGGATGGCGCTTGCGCTGTGCACCTCGAAGAGGTGGATCGCGTGTTGTGCTCCGGGCTTGCGTGGCGTGCCTCCAAGGATGCTCAAGCGCCGGTGGCGCTGGCTGTCCAAGCGAAGGGTGCCCGTCTCGAGCTGACTCCCCAGCTGACCGAGTCTGGTGCAGCTGTCGGTAGCGTGCGCGTCGGCAATGCGCTGCTCGCGGCTGGTGGTGTGGCCACGCTGGCCAAGGACGGTACGCAACGCCATTCCGGTGACTTCAGCCGTGACGGTGTGGAGGCGCTGCTGCTGGGTGGTGGCAATGACCTTGTCAAGTTGGCTTTACGCTCGTCCGCGCGCGTCGAAGGACGACCGGACGGAGACGGTTTGCTGATTTCGTGGCAACACAGTGCTGCCGCGGGGCTCGAGCTACAAGCTGAGTTCGGCGAGGAAAAGAAGCTCGCGGGTGACCTTGCGCATGCCGCGCGCAACGCCAGCAAGAAGGGCGAAGCGGGCCTAGCCCTAGCCAAGTGGAGCGAGCTTCTAGATCGCGCTCCCTTTGATGCCGCTCTGGTCGAAGAAGCTAGCCGCGCACGCAGTCAGTTGGTCGAACAAGGTTTGGCCGACCTGCGCGCCGTGCGGCAGCGTGCTGTGGAAGCGCGCTTCTTTGCTTTGGCCCCGATGTGCGCGCAGGAGCGCGCCAAAGCACTGGAGCTGGCCGCGCGCTATGCGGGTAGCGAAGTGTCCACGCAAGCCACGGCGTTGGCTGACGAGTTGTCGCTGGAATTGGACACGATGCAGGCCGATGACGCGCTGGCGCGTCGCGCGCGCTTGGTGTCGATCAGTCAGGCGCTGGAATCAGCCGGTGCCAAGACTCTGGCCGCGCGCGTCAAGCAAGCCGCAGAAGGCGCGCAAGCGCCGCAGTCGAAGTGAAAGGCGCTCTCAAGCTCATGGCGCAACTCCCCGTTGGTATTGATGTAGGTGCGCGCAACGCGCGCTTCCTGCGCGGTCGTTTCGAGAAGACCACCTTTGTGGTGCATGGCTTCCATGCCTGTGCGACGGGTGGGGCGGATACGGCTGCCCGGTGGGGTGCTTGCACTCCGCCGTTCGCCCCCAAGCCGGCGCGCATTGGCGTGACTGGTCGCGAGGTGAATGTGCGTTACACGCAAGTGCCGCGCGTACCGGATTGGCAGTTGCGCAACTTGATGCGCTTTGAGGTCGAGGAGATCGGCGAGCAAT
>JBILXQ010000185.1:0-5644 GCA_044378375.1 Planctomycetota bacterium | reverse complement strand
GCCGTTGCACCGGCTACACGCAGATCTTGGAAGCGGTGGAAAGCGCCATCGCCGACACCTTGGGGGTCGAGCCTGCTGCACGCTCTTGGGAAGAGCAGCACATGGATCCGGCCGAGGTGGAAGCGCACGCCCAACGAGCGGCGCACGCGCTCGAGCATGTCCGCGGCGGCGGAGGGTGCTGCTGATGGCTGCGCGCGACCAGCATGGACCGCAGTCACCGTGGTCCAAGACGCCTCATGGCCCCGCCGATGCTTTCCAAGTTGTAGGCAAGCCCAACAAGAAGATTGACGGCCTTGTCAAATCGACTGGACAGGCCGTGTATGCCGACGACATTGCTCTGCCGGGCATGCTGCACGCCAAGACGCTGCGCAGTCCGCATGCGCACGCCAAGATCATCTCGATCGATTGCAGCAAGGCACTGGCGCTGAAGGGCGTGCATGCCGTCATCACGGGCACGGATCTGCCGATCAAGTACGGGGTCATCCCCTGGACCCAAGATGAGACCGCGTTGGCGGTCGACAAGGTGCGCTTCATCGGTGATCCGGTGGCTGCCGTGGCGGCGATTGATGAAGACACGGCGAACGCCGCGTTGAAACTCATCGAGGTCGTGTACGAGCCGCTGCATGCGTACTTCGATCCCAAAGAAGCGCTGGTTCGGCACGAACCTGCGATTCACGAAGGACGCAAGGAAGGCAATGTGTCCAAGAGCGTCGTGCTCGCCTTTGGCGATGTCGATGCTGTCGCACAGAGTGCTGACGGTGTCATCTGTGATGAGTACGAGTTTCACGGCACGACCCACGCAGCGATTGAGCCGCATTGTGCCGTGGCTCAAGTTGCCCCTGATGGGGTGTTGACCGTCTGGTCGTCGACGCAGATCACGCACTATGTGCATCGCGCACTCGCCAGAGTGCTGGAACTGCCGCCGGCCAAGATCCGCGTGATCCAACCGGCGCTCGGAGGTGCATTCGGCGGCAAGTCCGACCCTTTCAGCTTGGAGTTCTGTGTGGCCAAGCTGGCGCAACTCACGCGCCGCGCGGTCAAGATGCTGTGGACGCGCGAAGAGGTCTACTACGCGCACCGCGGTCGCCACCCGATGCAACTTGCGTATCGCACCTCGTACTCGAAGGACGGACGCGTGAGTGGTGTCGATGCCAAAATCCTGATCGATGGCGGCAGCTACTCGAGCTTCGGCTTGGTGACGACCTACTACGCGGGCCAGTTACTCACAGGTCCGTATGACTTCCCGAACTACCGCTTTGACTCCACGCGCGTCTTCACCAACAAGCCGCCGTGCGGGCCCAAGCGCGGTCACGGTTCGGTGCAACCGCGCTTTGCGTTTGAGGTGCAGCTCGACCAGATCGCAGCCAAGCTAGGCCTCGATCCGATCGAGATTCGTCGCCGCAACTACATCGGCAGCGACACCAAGACCGTCAACGGCCAACGCATCACCTCCAATGGTTTCATGGCTTGCCTCGATGAGGTCGAGCGCGCCTCACGCTGGAAGGAACGCAAAGGCAAGCTGCCGCGCGGACGTGGCTTGGGCGTCGCAGGATCGATGTACATCTCCGGCACGAACTATCCGGTCTATCCCAACAACATGCCTCAAGCAGGCGTGCAGTTGAAGGTCGATCGGTCTGGCTTGGTGACCATCTTCACTGGAGGCAACGACATCGGCCAAGGATCGAACTCCATGGCTGCCTACCTGGTGGCAGAAGAGCTCGGCATGAAGGTCGAGGATGTGCGCGTTGTCGCCGCGGACACGGACCTGTGTCCTGTCGATTTGGGCGCCTACAGCTCGCGCGTGACCTTCATGGTGGGCAATGCGTGCATCGATGCCGCGCGCAAGCTGCGCAAGCAAATCGTGACGGCGGTCGCAGGGCGTTGGCAAGTCGACGAGGCACGCGTGCGCATGCTGGAAGGTGCCGTGATCGATCTCCAGGATCCCGCCAAGTCACTGAGCACCGCGGAAGCGTTCCACATTGCCGAGGAGGCCTACGACACTCTGGGCTCTACCGGCAGCTACAACACCCCCAAGCTCGGAGGCGACTACCGCGGCGGCACGATCGGTGCATCACCGGCGTACTCGTTCACGGCGCATGTGGTCGAGCTCGAAGTGGATGAAGAAACGGGCCGCATCACCATCGACCGCGTGTGGGTCGCACATGATTGTGGACGGGCGCTCAACCCCATGATTGTCGCCGGCCAAATGGAAGGCTCCGCGTACATGGGTGCCGCAGAGGCGCTCTTCGAGGAGCACGGCATCAACCGCTACGGCTTGGTGCGTGCGCCAAGTTTACTTGACTACCGTCTGCCGACCTCCGTGGACACGCCCGACTTCCATGCGCTCGTGGTCGAGAGCATCGACCCCGAAGGCCCCTATGGCGCCAAGGAAGCTGGTGAAGGCCCCCTGCACCCGGTGTTGCCGGCCATCAGCAATGCGGTCTACGATGCGGTCGGCATCCGCTTGAAGCAGCTACCGTTCACACCCGCGCGTGTCCTCGCAGCCTTGCGTGCTGCACGCACGCAGACCGAAGGAGGTCGCTGAGATGCTACGCCTTCCGAAGTTTGCGCTGCTCGAGCCGCGCACGGTGAGCGAAGCCGTGCAACTCCTCGCTCAGCATGCAGATGCACGCGTGGTCGCTGGCGGCACCGACATCCTCGTGAACATGAAGCACGAGATTGAGACGCCGTCCACGCTCGTGTCCTTGGAACGGGTGGCGGGCCTGCAGGGTGTGCGCGCGATGGCTGACGGCCGCATCACCATCGGCGCCATGACGCGCTTGGCCGAGGTTGCGACCGACGAACGGATCCGGCGTGCGCATCCGGCACTAGCCCAAGCCGCGTCACTGGTCGCGGGACCACAACTGCGTGACATGGGCACCCTGGGCGGCAATGTGCTGCTCGACACGCGCTGCCAGTGGATCAACCAGTCGTACTTCTGGCGCCAAGCCTTGGGCTTCTGCCTCAAGAAGGACGGCACCAAGTGCCACGTAGTCGAAGGCGGATCCAAGTGCGTCGCAGCGGCCAGCAACGACACGGCACCGGCGTTGATGAGCGTGGACGCGCAGTTGCGCATCGCCTCGCCGCGCGGCGAACGCGTGTTGCCCATCGATGAGCTGTGGCTGGCCGATGGCATCTACAACAAGAAGCTCGAGCGTGATGAGCTGCTCGTCGCCATCGAGCTGCCGCCCACTCCTGCGGGCCACCGCGGCGCGTACGGCAAGCTGCGCGAGCGCGGTTCGATTGACTTCCCGTTGTACGGCGTGGCGGTGCGGCTGGATCTGCAAGGCACCACCATCGTGCGAGCGGACCTGTGTGCCGTGGCGTTGCAAGCGCGTCCCCTGCGCTTGTCCAAGTGCGCGGAGATTCTGGTGGGAGTCGATACCGCCAGCTCGGCTTGGGACACGGCTGTAGACGCATGTGCACAGACGGCTTGGAAGCTGTGCCATCCGATGCCCAACATTCCCGGCGACCACGAATGGCGTCGCGAAATGGTGCCGGTGTACGTCAAGCGCACGCTACGCGCAGCACTTGCCGCCACCGGCCCCGTTCATCACGTCTAAGCGTTCAGCCTGCGCCTACGGACGACGCAACAACTCGGGTCGGGCTTCAAAGAAGTCCGACTCGCGTTCTTGAGTCACCCAACCCCAATCGCCGTCCTCATAACGCCACGTTTCGAGGATGCCGACTTCTTGGGTCAGAGTCTGGCCAGGCTCGAGACGCGCTTCACGAGCCTTGGGGTGGTTCGGAGTCCAAAGCGCAGTGGTGCGCACATAGGCTTGCTCGCCTTCCACCGCCACCGTCTCCACGAAGCGACAACGCTCGTAGCGGTGGTACTCCATGCGCTGCGCAAAGGCACCCAGCCCTTGTTCGCGCCGAGCACTCGGGGTGTGCCGCGCGTGCACACCCACGATGTCCTGCGCTTCCAAAGCCGCCAGACGCTCGCGCACACGCGTCTCCAGGCGTGCCTGCGTTTGTGGTTGCTGGTGAGAGGCGGAGGCCTCAACGGTGTCCACCGCCGCATCACAAGCACCGCACCACAGACCGGCCAACACCAGCGTCAAGCTGCGCAGCAGGTAGCTCACAGGCTGTGCGCTCATTTGTTGTCCCCCACCACAGGCACGGGGTCGCCGTCACCAAAGGGACTGTTGGGTAGCAGCGCAGCATTCGCTTGCAACTCCACCGACTCGAACGGGAGATCCGCGGCGCCGTGACCCGACACGATCTCGATGAGAACCGCGTAGAGGGCCGGATCGTTGATCTGTTCAGCAGTCGAGAACGCAGTTTGACCGTACACACGGATCCAACCTGTCTCCACGGACGGGTAGCCCAGAACTTCGTTCGCTGCATGGTTGGTGGAAGCCAAGAAGCTCTGCGAGAAGACACCATTCAACGAGCGCAACGACTTGCGCGTCCAGCAGCGGAACGAGTGCTGCGCCGAGAACGCTTCCTCGTTGTCGTTGTAGATCCACATGCCTGCAATCGTGGTGAAGGCCGTGCCACCTGACAGCGCCACGAGGATCAACTCGCTGCGGTACAGGCGCTCGTTCCAACCGATGAAGCGCGGGATGTAGACCTCTTCCGGCACGCCCTCGTACTCGGTGCCATCGAGATCCCGGTTGCCATCACCATCCACATCGGTGATGACTCCATCACCGATACCGGCAAAGGACACGGGGTTCATCGAGAAGTCCACCGACTCGATGCCCTGCATGGTCACCACGTTGCCAATCAAGTGGTTGTAGACGATGGGCTGATGCGTCACGCGATCCTTGGCGAACACATACAGATAGCCTTGTTGCTGCTGGGGATTGTGCGCCGAGGTCACGACGGTCAACGTGTCGTTCGGAGTCAGCACATGCGTGCGGTTGAACTCCAAGCACGGCAGCTCCGTCCCCGCGTGGTCGTACTTGCCAATGTAGACAAACTCGACCTCGACGGTGCCGTTCGCCACGGAACCGTTGGTATTCGTCACCGTCACAAGGGTCACATTCGCCGTGCGGTTGTCAAATTCAGGGAACAGGAGCAAAGAGCCAGGTGTGTGCCCGCCTGCGAAAGCTGTTCCGGCCGTCAAAAACAAGGCGCACGCGATCAGCGCATGCTGGATGGTAGACATGGTTCGTATCTCGTAGAAGTCGTTGAAAGGAACGCTCTGCATAGGACCGCAGTTGCAAAACCGCGACGAAACCTAGAGAAGCGGCACCAAGAGCACATAGATGTGGGCTCTCGCTGCTGTGTGGCATTACACTCAGGCACGACGCTCTTCGCAATCCTGTACAGCGGTCGGACATTCGACTTGCGGCGAGAGCGCTTGATGACGAACCTAAGTACCGATCCACATGCAACCTACGCGAGTCCCACTCGAGACATACTCATTCCCGACTGTGCAACGAGCCGCTTGGAGCGGCTCTATCGTCTGCGCCTTTGCACTGTTGTCATGCACACCTGACAGTGACTTGGACGCACAGCGCAAGCCCAGCGCAGTTGGTGGGCCCGCAAGTCCGCAACTACCAAGTGCAACACCAGCCTTGGCGGCCGTACCCATCCTGCCGTTGCGTGCTTTTGACAGCGGCCTGCCGCGCAGCGGCACTTGGATCGGCTATCCGCTCCTGACCGACCTTGATGGCGATCAACGCGCCGACAT
>JBILXQ010000184.1:0-5649 GCA_044378375.1 Planctomycetota bacterium | reverse complement strand
TGCGCGCCGAGCTCGAAAGCGCCCAAGGGCGCCAGCGCGTCGCGCAAGCGCAACAACTGGCGCTTGTGGCGCGTGATCTGGGCTGCAGCCTGCCGCAATTGGCGATCGCTTGGTGCTTGCGCAATCCGCGCGTCAGCACCGTGATCCTCGGCGCCACCAGCAGCCGCCAACTGCAAGAGAACTTGACAGCCCTAGAGGTTCTGCCGCGCCTCGACGCCGCCGTGCTCGAGCGCATCGAAGCGATCGTGCAGACGAAGCCGACCGGGCGTGCGCAGTACTGATCGAAAAACCGGAAAAGCCGGTTAGAGGGCGGACAGGGGCCTGTCTAGGCGGGTGGAACGAGCGAGTGTGCAGCACCCACGGTGGGTGCGACCTCACCCGGACCAACCACCTCCTACACAAGGACCCCTGCCATGTTCCGTACCTTCCGCACCCTCGCCGTCTGCCTCCTCGCCGCCCTGGGCCTCGTCGCCGCCGCTCCCGAAGCGCAGGCGCAAACGACCATCACCAAGGCGCAACGCGAGGTCCTCATCTTCCAAGTCGACCTCAGCCAAGGCGATGCCGCGCAGCGCGCCTTCTACGACTTCGTCGAGTTCTCTGCAGTCAGCTTGGCGCAGGTGAACTTTGGCCCGAACTACAACCGTGTGCACACGGTCAGCGGCGCCCAAGCGACACGCGCGCGCTTGACCTCCAAGCTGCGTGAAATCGCGCAGGTTTCGACTGTGCGTGCGGTGGACCTGGTCTTCGTCACCCACGGTCTCTCGGGCGAGGTGAGCTTCTCGGACCAGCGCGTGTCGATGACCTCGGTGCGCAATGACATTCTGGCCGGCCTGACCACGGCCCAACGCGCCAAGCTGCGCATGGTCTTCTCCACCGCCTGCTACGGCGAAAGCCACCGCTTGCGCTGGATCGGCGCCGGCTTCAAGGCGGTCTCGGGGTCACGCGCCATCTACGCCGACTCGGCCACCAGCTACCTGCCCTTCCTGATCAGCTGGGCCAACGGAAGCACCTTCAACCAAGCCGTCACGAACGCCAACAACGCCGACCTGCTGCGCCTCCAAGACGCCGCCGCCAAGCCGATCCTGTACTTCGCCGGCTTCGCCAACTGGAACGATGTGGATAGCTACCGCCTGGTGATGGGCTCGACCGCCGCGCTCAACCTGCGCATCAACACGATGCTCTAAGAAAGTCCAAAAAGTCGGTTAGGCCCGCCCGCCGGGCCTGTCCAGAGGGGTGTGCGACGCAGGTCGCGCGCCCCTCCTCCCTTACCGACACAACCAAAGGACCAAGTCCCATGAACATGCTCATCAAGAACCTCGCCCTCCTGCTCCTCGCCGCCGTCGCCCTGTTGGGCTTCGCCGGGACCGCTCAAGCCCAACGCCCGGCCATCACGGGCTTCAGCCCCGCCAGCGGCACGGTCGGCTCGACCGTGACCATCAACGGCACCAACTTCAACCGCGATGTGAACGGCGCGGTGTGGGCGGGTGCGATCCCCTATCGCGTGCGCTTCGTCATCGGCGGGGGCGTGGCGACGGTGACGCCGACCTTCGTCTCGGCGACGCAGCTGCGCGCCGTGGTGCCGGCGGGCGCGCAAACAGCGCCGATCAGCCTGGTGCAGGGCTTCACCCTCATGTCAACCAGCGCCACGAGCTTCACGGTCATCTATCGACCGACGATCAGCAGCTTCACGCCAGCCACCGGGCCCGTGGGGACCACGATCAACATCGCCGGCTCGTCGTTCAACCGCGATGTGAACGGAGCCGTGTGGGCCGGCGCGATCCCGTGGCGCGTGCGCTTCGCCACGACGGCCGGCACGACCGATGTGGTGCCGACCTATGTCTCGGCGAGCAGCGTGCAAGCGGTGGTTCCGAACGGCGCGATCACCGGCACGCTGCGTCTGGTGCAAGGCGCGACGGTGATGTCAACCAGCGCGACGAGCTTCACGGTCACGGTGGTGCAGACTCGCCTGCGCATCACCAACAACACGCAGTACGACATGGTCAGCTTGACGCTCAACGGTGTGCAACAGTTCGCTTCGGGCACGGGTGTGCTGATCGGTGGCACGAATGACTTCCCGGTGGCACCCGGCAACTACACGCTGGTGGCTGGCATCGGCTTCGTCGCGGCCAACGGTGCTCGCGATGTGTGGTTCACCTTCACCCGCAGCGTGACGATCGCCAATGGAGCGACTGTGCAGCAGACCTTCGCGCCGATCACGCTGGGCAGCCTGCTGACCGCGGGCAGCGCATCGCGTCGCTGGAATGGCTCGTACTTCAATGCGAATGGTGGCCTGGGAGTGGCTAGCTACATCTTCCAAGCGAGCGGTGCCTTCACGATGCAGGACAACGGCGTGAACATCGGCAACGGAACGGCGGTCCTCGTGTCGTGGCCGAATCGCTCGAACACGGTGACCTTCCGCACCAGCCCCAACGGCCCGCTCGCGACGCTGGACATCCGCTTGGGCAAGTTCTTCCAGCAAGTGGGCCCGCCCAGCTGGCCGATCATCGAGTTCATCCGTCAGTAGTTTTGACAAGGCGCAGGAATGCACAGTGTCCACCGCTAGACTGCTAGCGCGTGGACACCGCTGCTTCTAACGAAGAGAACGATGAACTCTATGATCGTGTGATCGATCAAGTCATGCGAGGCCAGGCCATCGATGTGGAGGCTCTGCTTGCGGAGCACCCGCAGCTGAGCGAGGACCAGCGCCACAAGGTGCGCAAACTGGCACGCGCGGCGGGAGTGCTCGGCAACGCACCGCTGGAGATGGCAGCGCCGGCCGCGGCCTTGCCCTTCGAACGCATCGCCGCCTATCGGTTGCTCGCGGTGCTCGGTGAAGGCGGGATGGGCATGGTCTACCTAGCCGAACACGAGTTCCTCAAGCGGCGCGTTGCGCTGAAGCTCGTGCGACCGGAGCTGCGGTTGTCGCAGACCACGCGTGAGCGTTTCCAACGCGAGGCCTTGGCTGTCGCGCGTTTGAAGCACCCGCACATTGTGACGGTGCACGATGCGGGCGAAGAACGCGGCATCGCGTACCTTGCGATGGAGTTGGTGGAAGGCCAAGGCTTGGATGAGCGCTTAGCGCAACTGCGCCAGAGCGGCGGGCGCATGCCAGTGCGCGAAGCAGTGCAGATGGCGAGCGACATTGCAGCGGGACTGCACTCGGCACACCAAGCAGGTGTACTACACCGCGATGTCAAGCCCAGCAACATCCGCATCGACACGCGCGGCAAGGCCTTGTTGCTCGATTTCGGTTTGGCACAAGCGGAAGGCACCGCGGCGGTCTCTGTGACAGGCATGTTCCGCGGCACTCCGGCGTATGCCTCACCTGAACAAGTCAACGCAGGTGCGCTCGAGCTGGACGCGCGCAGCGATGTGTACTCGCTGAGCGCGACGCTGTATGAATGCTTGACCGGCAAGGTGCCCTTCGAAGGCGCCACCACTCTGCAGCTATTCCAGCGCATCCTGACTGCGACACCCCAAGCACCTCGCGAGTGCAATCCGGACGTGGATGCACAGCTGCAAGCCATCGTCTTGCGCGCGCTGTCCAAAGAC
The DNA here is from genome assembly GCA_044378375.1 of Planctomycetota bacterium. Taxonomy (GTDB): domain Bacteria; phylum Planctomycetota; class UBA1135; order UBA1135; genus SXXH01. Next base: position 2,097 of record JBILXQ010000184.1, on the reverse strand, counting down.
CGCGAGGCGCGCCCCGAGAGTGCGCAAGCCTACGCGAGAGAGTTGAACACTTGGCTGAGCAAGTTCGACAGCAGCCCTGCACACACAACACCAATGCACGCACCTGCACGCGCTTGGCCGAAAGCCCTGCTCGTGGCGGGCGTCCTCGGCTCCGTGCTTGCAGCTAGTGTGTGGTACACCCATGCCCCGCAACCAGAGGACATGGGCCCGCTGCTTGCGCGTCCAGCACGCTTGACAACTCCACTCTTTGGAGCGGCAGATTTGGACTTCGGCCAGCGTCTCGTGGGCTGGGAGAGCACGCAAGGACCTGGCACCTTTGGTGATGACGAAGACAGTAGCGGCATCATCGGCGTCTGCATGGACGGCTTGGCTCTGAAAGGCCACAACTTGCCGGCAAGTGCAGTGTGCGTACGCGGGACACTCGAGCTCCTGCCTGTGTACAACGCACAGACACAGGCCGAACGGCCTACGGTGGCAGCAGGCTTGGCTGTGGAGTACGCCGATGGACGCGTCACCGCACTAGCTGTCGTCGAAGCGGATGGCGCCTACGTTGTGGAGCTATGCGACCTGCAACGCACCGATAGCGGCGTTTGGTCGCGTGGCAAGCAGCACGTGCGCCTGAGCGCCGCGGAACATCATGCGGGGCCGCTCGCATGTGCACTGCGTTGGGAAGAGGCCGCCACCCAAGCTGAATTGACCACAGCCAATGGCGTGCAGCATCACTTGCGCTTCCCGAGCGAGCTCACTGGCACGGGGCATCCGGTGCGGATTTATGTATGGGTAGAGAGCGGCAACGTGCGCTGTACGGATGCGCAAGTGGAGGAACTGTGATGCGTGCACAACGAAGCGCGTGGTGGCACTTGAGTACGCTCGTCGTGTGTGCGGTGTGGCTGACTGCGTGTGCCCAGCGCATCGAGCGACGCAACGAAGCCGGCCAGATGGAACGCAGCGGCCAGCTGGTGAGTGGCCTGCGAGATGGTCCGTGGGTGCATTACCACCCTAACGGAACGCAACAGTCGGCTGGCTCGTATGTGCGCGATGTGCAAGACGGCGAGTGGACTTGGTGGTACCCGACTGGTGCCCTCGAGATGCGCGGCTCGTTCCAAGACGAAGCGCGTAAAGGGCTTTGGACACTGTGGCACCCGGATGGTTCGTTGCGCGCGCAGGGGCATTTCGAGCGCGGCTTCGAGACGGGGCTGTGGGCGTTCTATGCAGCCGGTGGAGTGTTGGAGCGCCGCGGATGGTTCGATCGCGGCCGTATGACGCTGCGCTGGACGATTCATGACGCCGATGGATCTGTCAAGGCAACTGGACACTACCTCGCCGGAGTGATGGCTGGTGCGTGGCGGACGAGCGACCCTGCTGGTGTGATGAGCAGCGTGACCTATCCCCTGCCGGACGGCGTGGAAGTGGTGGAGGAACGGGATCCTGCTTCGGCGGTTGAGGCCGCACCGCGCCGCATGGGCTTCCTGCGCGCAGGCCGCAAACAAGGCGTATGGGTCGGCGCACACGCGCAAGGCGACATCTGGTTGGCCTGCGACTTCGTTGATGACACGCCACAAGGTCTGGCGCGCGTAGTCCGCTCGGATGGCACGCTGCTGGCGCACGGCCCGGTGCAGAACGGCTGCTTGCAAGGCCGATGGAGCTGGGACGGTGGTGCGCGCGTCGACACCTACGCCACGGCGCGTCCGCGGCTTCCGTGGTCGGGAGAGTGGAGCACAACGCCATGCGCACAGCCCGCGTGCAGTGATGTGGAGCGTTGGTTGGCCGAACTTTCGTCACCGCTGCAACCCGCACCGCTGCTTCCACCGGCGCCGCCTGCGGTGGCACCCGTGGCAGAGACGCTCGCGGTCACCGCGGCTCAGGCTCCAGCCTTGCCAGCGCGCACACAACCGTGGACAGAGTTTGAAGAGCATGCCTTGCCAGAGCTGGTCAAGATCTATGGCTCGGGCACGGAAGCGAACCTGTTGGGCATGGACGGTTATGAGATGCCAGTCGGCCGCAGGGTGGAGTTGCAACATCCGGCCGAGGTAGCCAAGCCTGGCGACCATCTAGGCAAGCGTTTGCCGGTGCGCACGTTCGCAACGCCACGACAAG
>JBILXQ010000183.1:0-5670 GCA_044378375.1 Planctomycetota bacterium | reverse complement strand
GACCAGCTTCGCTCCCGTGAGCGGCGGGTTGGCGCGATTGCGCAAGGCATCCAGCAGGGTGGTGCGCGGCTCCACCTTGAGCGCCATGTTCTTGCCATTGACGTTCAACTCGACCGCAACTTCGCCCTGCAGGGTCTCCATTGCTCCCGTGGAGGGGGCTGTCGCCTGCGTCTGCTGGGCCGACACCATGGCGGGCACCACCATGCCTGTGGCAGCAGCCGTCGCCGAGGTGCGCAGTACGTCGCGTCGGGTAGGTTCAGGAAACAGACCCTCAGGGGGGTGGCCAGGCTGGCTGCTCATGGTCGTGATCGTACTGGTAGCTCAGGTCAGTGTGTAGATCCCGTGTAGGGGCTTCGATCTGGGCCCCCGATTCGGTACACCCTTCACGGCTGGGCAACCAGCCACGTACCCACTATCGCCCCCAACCAAGCCGCGTATCCCGCCTCGGATGCCTGTTCCATCCGAACGAGAGCCGCGCCCCTGATGCCGTGCTGCATCTCAAACTCGCCTCTCTGTCAGCGCTACTCATCGCTGCTGTGTCGTTTGTCCTGCCGTCCCAAGCCGCGAAAGCCGCGCAAGGGACGCCGCCTGTGCTGCGCTTCAGTGGCATTCCGAATCAGAACACCACGGAGCTGAATGAAAAGTACAAGCCCTTGGCTGAGTACCTGAGCCAGCAACTGGGCGTGAAGTGCGAGTACGTGCCGTCAGCGGACTACAACGCCTCTGTCGATGGCTTCAAGAACGGTGACCTGCAGTTGTGCTGGTTCGGTGGTTATACCGGCGTGCAGGCGCGTGAAGCCGTCAAGGGCGCGCAAGCCATCGCGTGCGGCAAGCGCGACACCGCGTTCAAGAGCTACATCATCGCTCACAAAGACACCGGCCTGACCAAGAGCACTGATTTCCCGTTGGCGATGAAGGGCAAGAGCTTCACTTTTGGCTCGGCCCAGTCCACTTCGGGACGCTTGATGCCCGAGTACTACATCCGCAAGTACACGAAGCTCACACCTAAGGAGTTCTTCGGCACGGAGCCGAACTTCTCGGGCTCGCATGACAAGACGATTGAACTCGTGGCCGCCAAGGCTTTTGAGTTCGGCGTGGTCGACTACACGGTTTATGACAAGCGCGTGGCCGAGAAGAAGGTGGACCCCACCCAAGTCGTGGTCCTGTGGGAGACGCCGACCTACGCGGACTACAACTTCACGGCCCATCCCATCTTGGAAGAGCGCTACGGCAAGGGCTTCACCGAGAAGCTGCAGAAGACGCTCGTCGGCATCACAGATGAGAAGTTGCTCGCTGCGTTGGACCGCAAGGATGGATTGATCGCCTGCGATACCAAGCTGTTCGATCAGTTGAAGCAAACAGCGCGTGACATCGGCCTGCTGCGCTGAGCTTGTCGACGCACGGCTGCAGTTTTGATGCACGCAGCGCAACGCTTTCCTTCGCGGACCGCGTTGCGCTGCAGTCTGTATCGATCTCCATTCAAGCGGGCGAGCGCGTGGCTTTGGTGGGACCATCCGGTGCCGGCAAAACCAGCTTGCTGCGCTTGCTAGGCGCTGCAGTGGCACCAACACAAGGCACCATGTTGTTGGACGGTCGTGATCTTGCGCAGTTGACGAACCAGCAGCTACGCACCGAGCGGGCACGCCTGGGCTTCGTGCACCAAGACTATGCGCTCGTGCCCAACATGCGTGCCTTACAGAATGTGCTCATGGGGCGTCTGGGAACGCAGTCTGTGTTTGCCGCCGTACGGAGCGTGTTTTGGCCATCAGCAGCGGAGGAGAGTGCCGTGCACGCGCTGCTGCAACGCGTGGGCATTGGGGACCGCCTCTATCAACGCGTGGACACGCTGTCGGGCGGCGAGCGCCAACGCGTGGCCATCGCGCGTGCCCTCTACCAGACACCCGGCGCGCTGTTGTGCGACGAGCCTGTGGCCTCTGTAGATCCTGCGCGTGCGCGGGATGTTTTGGCCTTGTTGCGCGATCTTTCTACAGAGCGCGGCTTGACCTTGGTCGCATCTCTGCATGACCTCCAACTCGCGCAGCAATACTTTGATCGCTTGATCGGCTTGCGCCACGGGGTGGTCGTGCTGGACGGGCCTGTAGGTTCCATCAGCGCGCAAGCACTGACCGACTTGTATCGCATGGAGGCGGGTGAAGCGCTGGCTTGAGCGCCGGAGCTGGCCTCTAGGTACACGCGGAGCCACCGTTTTGGCCCTGCTGTGCTTGGGAGCCCTGTGTGCGTGGTGGCTGCAATTGAGTCCCAGTGGACTGCTCCCGCGCGAAGGCGGTGTCCGATTGGCTGGACAGTTCTTTGCCCGCGCCCTCACGCCTGCGTGGGACTATGAAACTCCCCCGCCTGAGGGCACGCCTCCGCTGGCGATGAAGGCTTTGGAAGGAGCGCGTCGTACAGTGGTCTTTGCCGCGGCGGGCATGAGTCTCGCGCTTGTCTTCGGCTTGCTCTTGGGCTTCTTGGGTTCCAGCGCTTGGTGGCCGCAACGCATGCGCACGAGTGGCGTGGGGCCGGTCGTGTGGACCATCGCCCGCGCCATCATGGTCGGAATGCGCAGCGTGCACGAGTTGCTGTGGGCCGTGCTATTCCTCGCTGCGTTTGGCTTGAACAGCTTCACTGCGGTGGTCGCCATTGCTCTGCCTTACGGGGGCACACTCGCCAAGATCTTCAGCGAGATGATTGACGAGGCGCCACGCGACAGCGCCGGCGCCTTGCGGCAACTGGGCGCCAACGGCACGCAAACCTTCTTGTTGGGCCTCCTGCCGCGTGCCTTGCCCGACATGTGGGCCTATGCGTTCTATCGCTTCGAGTGTGCGATTCGCAGTTCGGCTGTGCTGGGGTTCTTTGGCTTCGAAACGCTGGGCTACGCGATCAAGCAGAGCTTCGAGAATCTGCAGTACGGTGAGGTGTGGCTGTACCTCTGGACCTTGTTCGGTCTTGTGGTGCTCGTGGAGTTGTGGGCCGCGTCCGCACGCCGCAGGTTCGTCGCATGAGCCCCCAGCCGAACGCTCAACTCAGTCTGCACGAACTCAAGCGGCGTCGTCCGCGGGAGCGCTTGGTGCAGATCACCCTGCTCTTGTTGGTGTTGCTGACCTGCTATGCATGGACCTGCGGCGACATCCATCTAAACGATCTCGACTTGGCCCGTCGGACTGAGAACCTCGAGCGCTTTGTGCAGGAAGACCTGGCGCCGTACAGCTTGCGCGATCAAGAGCACAGCTGGACAGATGTGGCAGCGTGGGCTTGGACCATCGCTGTGACGCGCGGCTTCGAGGGTGCCTTGCAGACGCTGGCGATGGCGACGGTAGCCATCACGCTGTCGGCAATGGTGGCCTTCCTCTTGTTGTGGTGTGCGGCGCGCACGTCAGCCACAGCGCGACCGTATGGTGATGGACGGGGCCGTGAGACTTTGGCTTGGCGCGTGGTGCGCATGAGCACGATCGCCCTCTTCGTCTACCTGCGTGCCATCCCCGAGTACATCTGGGCGTTCTTGTTGGTGGCGATGCTCGGGCCCAGTGCTTGGCCGCTGATCCTTGCCCTTGCCATTCACAACTCAGGCATCTTGGGGCGACTCGGTGCAGAGACGGTTGAGAACCTGCCACCGCGGCCATTGACGGCGCTACGCACGCTGGGGGCCACACGCACGCACATCGGTCTCTTCGCCGCCACACCAGGCTTCTTGTCGCGCTTCTTGCTCTACGTGTTCTACCGCTACGAAACGTGCGTGCGCGAAGCCACCGTCTTGGGCATGTTGGGCATCGCGTCGCTGGGCTACTGGATCGAAGATGTGCGCACCAAACGCTACTACGACGAGATGGTGTTGCTCGTCGCCATGGGCGCGCTCTTGGTGCTCTGCGTAGACCTGCTCTCGGCTTGGGTACGCCGTCGCCTGCGCCAAGCCAGCTGAGCCGTGTAGTACCATCTGCGCACCTCCATGAGCCCGACACGATGAGCGTAGTTCGCCTGCAATCCGTGGTGAAGACCTACCCGCGTGGCAAGGTGCGTGCGTTGGACGGCTTGACTGTCACCGTCCCGCAAGGCGCAGTCGGACTGTTAGGGCCGAATGGCGCGGGCAAGACCACGCTGCTCAAGATCCTGTTGGGGCTCATCCGGCCCGAGGAAGGCGAAGTCGAAGTCGACGGTCACAAGCCCACCACCCGCGCTGGTCAACTGCAGTTGCGTCAATTGGTCGGGTATATGCCGGAGAGCGATTGCTTGATCCCCGGCCAAACGGGTGTCGAGACGGTGGTGCTCTTGGCGCGCCTGTCAGGTTTATCTGACAAGGATGCCTTGTCGCGCGCGCACGAGGTCTTGGACTATGTGGGCTTGGAAGAAGCGCGGTATCGCCCGGTGGAAGGCTGGTCTACCGGCATGAAGCAGCGCCTCAAGTTGGCGCAAGCGTTGGTGCATGACCCGCAATTGCTGTTGCTCGACGAACCTACCAACGGTCTCGATCCCGCTGGACGGCGTCACATGCTGGACTTGATCCGCGACCTCGGGCATGGGCGCGGCAAGAGCCTGTTGGTGTGCACGCACTTGCTGGCGGATGTGGAGCGCACCTGCGATCACGTCATTGTGTTGTCCAAGGGACGGGTGCTGGCCTCCTCGCCTGTGGGTGCGCTCGTAGGTGAAGATCGGCGCTCGGTGCGCGTACAAGCGAGTGGCGATTTGAGAGCGTATCGCCAAGCACTGCAAGCAAGGGGCATGCCCGTGGACACACAAGAGGATGGCAGCCTGGCCGTGCGTTTGACGGCCGAAGATGCCGACCCGCTTTTCGAAGTGGCCCTGCATTGCGGCGTGACTATCCGCTCGGTCCAGCCACAGCGTTCGAGCTTGGAACAGTCCTTTTTGGAGGCGCTCGCCGCACAGGAGGCTCAAGCTTGAAGCCGCAGACCATGAAAGCCGAAATGCACGGCGAAACGTGGCGCCCATGGAGTGGCACGCTCGATGGCCAACGCTTGCGTTTCGGACCGATTGTGCGAGCGGGTTTGCGCATCGCATTGCGCAAGAAGTTGCCCTTGGTGTTGCTCTTCCTGCCGCCGGTTGTTGCCACCATCATCTTCAGCTTCGTGGTCTACACAGTGGCAGCCCTTGCCCAAGGCATGGTGCCCGCTGGCTTGGGCGCTGCGGGTGGAGCCATGGGGCAAGCCTTGGGCGGTGGCCAGAACTCTCTCGCGGGTGACTTCGTGCAACAGCTCGTGCGCGTGCGCGAGATGATCGTCGGCTTTCACTTGTCGACGGATCTGTTCTCGTTGCTGCTGATGGCGTGGTTTGGTGCTGGCTTACTGGCGGAGGACCGTCGCAGCGGTGCGCATCTGCTGTACTTCGCGCGCCCCCTGACACGCACCGATTACTTGCTGGGCAAGTTCAGCATCGTGGCCTTGTTTGGTGTGTTGGGGTCCATGTTGCCGGGACTGGTGATCATCACCGTAGCCGTGGCCGCAAGTCCGGACTGGAGCTTCTTGCAACAAGAAGGCTCGGTGATCTGGAAGACGCTGCTGTTTGGCGGCGCTTGGACCATCGTCGTGTCCTCAGTTGTGTTGGCTGTCTCCAGCCTCGCTTCGCGCCGCAGCTACGCTCTTGCAGGAGTGTTCGCCTTCTTCATGTTCAGCGGCGCCATCTCTCAGTTGCTCGCGCGTTTGCTCAAAGATCGCGATTGGC
>JBILXQ010000182.1:0-5681 GCA_044378375.1 Planctomycetota bacterium | reverse complement strand
GTCACCTCGAAGGACTCGCGCGGCAACTCGCTCGAGAAGGTCGAGAAGATGGTCACGGACAAAGGCGACACGATGGGCTACACCGTCGGTTGGGACAAAGATCGCGCGACCAACGAAGCCTTCATGACGGCCGCCAAGCAGAACGGCATCCCGTGCTCGTTCCTCGTCGACCGCAACGGCAAGATCGCCTACATCGGTCACCCGATGAACATCGACAGCGTGCTCGAGCAAGTGATTGCCGGTAAGCACGACATCGAGAAGCTCAAGGCCGAAGCTGCCGAAGCGCGCCTGCGCGAAGAGAAGGCCGAAGCCCTGCAAGAGCGCCTCGGACCGGCCATCGAAAGCAGCGACTGGGACAGCGTCGACAAGATCTGTGACGAGATGGTCGCGCTCGGTGGCGACATGGTCGAGCAGGGCTTGATGATCAAGTACCAGATCATGTTGTTCCAGGCCAAGGACGCAGCACGCACTGGAGCCGCCGCGAAGGCCGTCCTCGATGGCCCGATGAAGGACAACTACCGCGCTCTGGCGTTCATCGCCCAGACGATGGTGAGCCCGCAGTCCAAGATCGATGGTCTCGACATGGGCGTGGCCCTCAAGGCAGCTGAACAAGCCGTCAAGCTGACCAACGAGAAGGACGCCAAGGTCCTGGAAGTCCTCGCCAGCGTGCACTTCGCCAAGGGCGATGTGGCCAAGGCGATCGAAGTCCAGAAGAAGGCTGTTGCGCTCGATCCCAAGCTGCAAAAGACGCTGGACGAGTACGAAGCCGCCGCCAAGAAGTGACGTGCGCGCGGCCTAGTGTCGCGCAACTCGCAACGCGCGCCCGTCGGCCCACGCCGGCGGGCGCGCTTGTTTGCGTGGCGCCTCAGCGCACTTCGGCGCGCGCCTTGACCACTTCGAGGATGGCGCCTTGGATGTCGGACATCACCAGGTCCGACCACCAGCCCGCGTAAGCGTTGAAGCGCGTCGAGAGGCGGTGGCGGCTCGACAAGTGCAGGCGCACGCCGCCTGCTGCAAGCTGTTCGAGGCGGTAGGTGCCGTCGAGCACATCGAAGTGCGGCCCGCCGATCGTCACATGCTCGTCGAGCGCCTCGGGCGGCACCGGATCGACGGCGATGGTGAACGACAGCTCCTCGAGCGGCTTCCAGATTGTCACCGTCTCGGTGAACACGAGGCCGCGTTCGAAGCTCGCTTTGCGCACCGCGCCTTGGCCTTCGAACGAGAGCGTTGCCTCGATCGGGCGGGGGAAGCCCATCAGGTGCGAGGCGCGCACAGGCAGTTCCTCGCGCGCGATCGGCCGCACGCGCGCAATCTCACGCCACACGGTTGCGGCGGGCGCGTCGATGTCGATCGACCCAGCTACTGTGCGTTCTTCGCGCGGCGCCTGCGTGCCGTCTTCCCAGCGCACAAGTCCGATGGGCGCTACGGCACCGCCGCACACGAGCACGGCCAGCGGCGCACTGCCGCCGCGGCGCCGCACAGCCCAAACAAGCACACCGCCGAGCGACGCCGCGCCCAACAACAGCGGCAAGGCCATCACGCTGCAGATGACGCCTTCGTTTCCGGTCGCGAGCGCCGCGGCGATGCTGAGGGCGACGGTGGCCCAAGGCAGCAGCACCGCGCCGATGATGTTGGCGCCAGGGCGCAGGAGCGCTCCGGTCAGGGCGCCCATACCGAAGGGCACGGCGCCAAGGAACGCGAGGCTCATGACAAGGCGCGATTCGCCGTCAAAAACGGTCGAGCGCATCGCCAGTCCGTAAGCCGTACCCAGCGCTACGCCGGCTACAGGAGCGATGGCGGCGCGCAGCAAGCTGCCCGTTGTATGGCGACGCTCGAGGATGGCGTACAGCGCCAACACTGCGGCGGCACCGGCGATCATTGCCCACAGCAGCCACATAGTCGTCGTTTGAAGCGTGTCGACGGGGGCGGTGGCTTCCATGGCTTCAGCTCTGGTTCAGCAACTCGACGAGCTTCTCGTTCTTCTTGCGCGAGACCTCGGCTTGCGCGCGCATCCATGCTTCGTAGCGCGCGCGCAGCTTGGCATCGTGTGCTGCGAGCATGCGCACGGCGAGCAAGCCCGCGTTGCGACCATTGCCGATGCCCACTGTCGCGGTCGGCACACCAGCGGGCATCTGCACGATCGAGAGCAGCGAATCCATGCCCTTCAACGCGTGCGTCTCGATCGGCACGCCAATCACCGGCAGGGCCGTGTGGCTGGCCACCATGCCAGGCAAGTGCGCCGCACCGCCTGCACCTGCGATGATGATCTGCAGGCCGCGCGTCGCGGCACTGCGGCCGTACTCGGCCATGTCATCCGGCGTGCGGTGTGCGCTCACCACGCGCACCTCGTGCGCGATGCCAAACTCGGCCAGCGCATCAGCGGCGAGCTTCATGGTGCCAAAGTCCGAATCGCTACCCATGATGACGCCGACACGCGGCGCGACGGGCTTCTTGGTCTTGGTGGTCTTGCTCATGTGGTTGTGAAGTGAATGGCGCCCGCAGCTCGCTCGGCGCGCGCGAGAACCTCGTTCAGGTCGTCACCGATGGCCGTCACATGACCCATCTTGCGACCCTTGGATACGCTGGATTTGCCGTACAAATGCAGGCCTACGCCGCGCTCGCGCAGCGCTTGCGCAAGCCCTTGCGGCGCACCGGAGCCGGATCCGTTGCCGAGCAGGTTGACCATCACCGCATGCGGCGCGCGCAGCGCGGTCGAACCCAGCGGCAGGCCCAACACCGCGCGCACGTGGTTCTCGAACTGCGAGCACTCGCAACCTTCGATGGTGTAGTGGCCCGTGTTGTGCACGCGCGGCGCGATCTCGTTGATCAACACACTGCCATCGGCCTTCAGGAACAGCTCCATGCCGAACGCGCCTACGCCTCCCACCGAATCAATGGCCATCAAGGCCATCTGCGTGGCGCGTTGCGCGATGTCGGGGCTGGTGCGCGCTGGCGCGATCACGGTGCGGCAGATGTGATCCGCGTTGATCGTCTCCACTAGCGGGTAGGCGACGCGCGCACCATCGGCGCCGCGCACGGCCACGATGGCCAGTTCGCGCTCGAACGGGCAGAAGGCCTCGACATACAAGCCGCTGGCGCCGAGCTTGGTCCACGCCGTGTCAAGTTCATTTGACGAGCGCACGGTGGCGTTGCCTTTGCCGTCATAGCCGTTGCGACGCTTCTTGAGCACCACCGGCCAGCCATGCTGGTTGGCAAACGCGACCACTTCGGCAGGACTTGCGACCGCAGCGAAGGCCGGCACCGGCAGACCGGCTTGCGCAAAGGCGGTCTTCTGCAAGTACTTGTCCTGCACCGTGGCCATGGTGGCCGAGCCCGGGCGCACAATGGCCCCGCGCTCTTCGGCGTAGCGCAAGGCCGCCGCATCGACGAACTCGTTCTCCAGCGTGACAAAGTCGCACTGCTGGGCCAGCGCCCACACGTGCGCGCCATCGTCCCAATCACCGTGCAGCACAGCGCTCGCCAAGTGGCGAGCGGGGAACTCGGTGGCGCGCTCCAGGATCTTGATGCGCACACCGAGCGGCACCGCGGCCAGCGCACACATCTGCGCGAGCTGACCACCACCAATGATGCCGAGCGTCGTCATACGCCCGTGAGATTACTGCAACACAGGTAGCGACGCGAACGACTTGATGGCCACGCGTTGGGCCACCTTGCCAGCCAGCTCCAAGAAGCGCTTGGCCACCACGGAATCGGGGTCGGCGATGACCACCGGTGCACCTGCGTCGCCGCCAGCGCGCACGGCCGGCTCCAAAGGCAAGCGCCCGACCACGGGGAAGCCGTGGCGCACGGCCAAGCGATCGGCGCCGCCGCTGCCGAACACCTCGACCACGACCTCAAAGCGGCCTTGGTCATCGGTGGTGGCGCGCAGTTGCTTGCCCGCGACCTCAAAGCTCACCGGCACGCCGCCCTTGGCGCCCTCGACGGTGCCCCGCACGGCCATGCCGCTCATGTTCTCGACGATGCCGAGGATCTCGACATTCACTTGCTTGAACATCGTGATCGCCTTGCCGACGTCAAAGGTCGACACCGCTTGCGGCGTCGTCACCAGCACCGCACCCGACAACGGCACGATCTGCGCCAGCGACAGCTGCGCATCACCCGTGCCCGGCGGCATATCGACGATCAGGTAGTCGAGTTGACCCCACTGCACATCGCCGAGGAACTGCTCGATGAGCTTGTGGATCATCGGTCCGCGCCAGACCACGGGCTTCTCCTCTTCCAAGAGGTAGCCGATCGACATCGTCTTGATGCCGTGGTTCTCCAACGGCAAGAGCTTGCCGGCTTCCGTCTCCGGCTCGCTCTTGATGCCCATCATCATGGGCACATCAGGGCCGTAGACATCGCAGTCCAACAGCCCGACCTTGGCGCCTAAACGCCCGAGGGCGCAAGCAAGATTGACAGCCACGGTGCTCTTGCCGACGCCGCCCTTGCCGGACGAGACGGCGATGATGTGGCGCACGCCTTCGGCCAGCTTGCGCGGCGGACCGGACGGCTTGGACACAGCCGTCATATCGACGCTGACGGACACAACACCAGGCAAACGCTTGATGGCGTCTTCGGCCTGTTGCTTGAGCTTGTCCTTCACCGGGCACGCCGGCGTGGTCAGGTTGATGGTCACCTTGACCGCGCCATCGCACACAGCGTTCTGGGTGATGAAGCCCAGCGAGACGATGTCTTGGTGGAGATCGGGATCCTGCACAGAGCGCAGGGCGTCAAGCACTTGTTCCTTGGTGACCATAGGGGGCGACTAGTTTAGGCCGCGGAGGGGAAACCACCAAGGCGCATCTTGCTCGCTACCATGCGGGGCATGAGATTCGTGCACCTGTGCGCTGGGTTGGTGATGGTGGCTTCCGCGTCGGCCGTCCAAGCAGGCTCCGACTTGCGTGCGATGGTGGAGCACTACGGCATCGACCGGGCGGCCCTGTCGCGTCGTTTTGACTGTGCGACGAGCCCCGATCGGCTGGCGCGCATGGCCGAGTTCTACATGCAGGCCGAGGCTGCTCTGCGTGCGGTTGACTATGCGGAGCTGTCCAACGAGGCGCGCATCGACCACCAGTTGCTGTCGGACAAGGTGCGCCACGATCGGCTCGAGCTGGCGCGTGTGCAGGCTCGCGTGGCTGAAATGCAGCCGTGGATTCCGTATGCGCCGGTTGTGCGCCACCTGCATGATGCTCGCCGGCAACGAGCGGAGCCTGATGCGCGCCTGTGTGCCGAGCGCTTGACACAACTGGCCGAGCAGGCGCGCGCTGCCTTGGCTTCTGTCAAGCAAACTGGACAGCCTCAGCCGCCCAAGCATCTGGCTCTGCGCATGGTGCGCGAGCTCGAGCGCTTGCAGCAAGACTTGCGCGAATGGATGGCTTTCTATGAGGGCTACCATCCTGAGGTGTCGTGGTGGTGCGCCCGGCCCACCCAGACGGCCCTCAGCGCGATGGGGGATCACGCCCGCTACCTGCGGGAAAGCGTGGTCGGTCATGCCGCGGGCCAAGACGAGCCCGTGGTGGGTGACCCAATCGGTCGCGAGGCCTTGCTGGCGCACTTGGCCCACGAGCGCATCGCCTACACGCCCGAAGAGTTGGTCGCCATCGCGCAGCGCGAGTTCGCTTGGTGTGATGCACAGATGCTGGCCGCCTCGCGTGAGATCGGCTTCGGCGATGACTGGA
>JBILXQ010000181.1:0-5694 GCA_044378375.1 Planctomycetota bacterium | reverse complement strand
GATGGTTCAACGGCTCACCTTGCGCTTGTGGCGCGGCTTGGCGCCGGCCTTCTTGCGGGCGCGCTTGGAAGGTTCGGGCGGCTTGGGCAGAGACCAGCCCACCACGGAGCGCTCGCGGCCCAGCAAACGCTGCGCGGCATCGCGCACCTGTGCGGAAGTGACCGCGCGCAACTTGGCGACGGTCTCCAAGGCCAAGGTCCAGTGCGCATCCACAGCGAACTCGCCCAGCTCCTCCGCGAGATCCGAGACCGTCTCGCTGTCGTGCGCTTCGCCGGCCTCGATGATCTGCAGAGCGCGCTTCATCTCGGCTGCGGGCAACAGCTCGCTACGCACCTCGTCGATCTCGCGCCGCAGCGCAGCTTCGAGCTTGGCCGGCTCCACACCGTGCGCGCATTGCGCATACAGCCAGAAGGCGCCTTGCTCCACGCGCGAGTCGTTGTGCGCCGACACGCTCGTGGCGAGCCCTGAGTCCAGCACCAAGCGCCGGTGCAAGCGCGCGTTGCGGCCGCTCGACAACGCAATCGCCAAGATGTCGAGCGCATGATCATCATCGCTGCCCACCGTGGTGGTCGGCCAGGCAATGCACACGCGCTTGCCTTCGTCGTCCCATTCCATGTTGACGCGCTGCTCTCCGCGCGGAGTGGAGAGCGGCGCAACCCACGGCTTGGCAGGCATAGGGCGGTCCGCGATACCACCAAAGTGGCGCTGTGCCGCGGCCATGACGGCATCTACATGCACATCGCCGCACACCACCAAGGTCGCGTTGCCGGGCCGATAGTGGCGCGTGTACCAATCACGCATGTCGTCGACTGTGAGAGCTTTCAGCGTGTCGACATACCCAATCACCGGTCTGTGGTACGCGTGGCGACCGTAGAGCGCTTGGTGCATGTGCTGCACGAGCACACGCCACGGCTCGTCCTCGCCCATCGACAACTCTTCCAGCACAACCTGCTTCTCGGCCTCAAACTCAGCCGGATCCAGCAGCAAGTGCTGCATGCGATCGGCTTCGATCTCGAGGGCTTTCTCCCAACGATCCGAAGCCAGCTCGAACCAGTAGGCCGTGTGATCCGTAGAGGTGAACGCGTTGTTCGAGCCCCCAAGGCGCGTGGTCACCAAGTCCACTTCGCCTTTGCCGAACTGGCGCGACCCCTTGAACATCATGTGCTCCAAGAAGTGCGCCACACCCGCTTCGCGCTCGCTTTCATCGCGCGCACCGCAGCGATACCACAGCATCACTGCCACCACGGGATCGGCGTGGCGCTCGGCCACCAACACCGTCAGACCATTCTCCAGCTTGCGTTCGACGATCGTCGCGCCGGCCTTCATGCGTGCATGACTCATCGCGAGCTACCCTTCTTCTTGGCCTTGTCCTCTTGATAGCGCTTGCGCTCGGCGCGGCGTGCGGCGATGGGTGCCGCCTCGGGGCGCACTTCCACCGCGCGGCCGCCCTGCACCAAGTGCCGCGCCCAACTCTTCTTCTTGGGCGGACGCTTGCCACGCTTGGTTACCCCGAACGCAGCTCGCTGGCCACCTTCGGCCGGCGCATTCGCCAACAACTCTTCAATCTCCGAGCGCAACAGCTCGCGCCAGCGGCCGGTCTTCAAGCCACGCGAAGTCAACGGCCCGATGCGCACGCGCTCCAGGTCCGTGACCTTATACCCGACCTTGGCAAACGCGCGACGAATCTCGCGGTTCATGCCTTCTTGGATCGTGACCTCCAACATCGACGAGTCATTGCGGCGGCTTTCCACCACGATGCGCGCGCCGCTGGTGCGGCCTTCGGACAGGCGCACACCCTCGCGAATGTTGGTCAAGGCCTCGTCGTCAATTTTACCTGACACCTTGACCCGATAGGTTTTGAGGATGCCGTGCCGCGGGTGCATGATGCGGTGGGCAAAATCGCCATCGTTCGTCAAAAGAATCAGACCGCGCGACTCCTCGTCCAAACGACCGATCGTGTAGATGCGGCCTTTCCACGGATCCGTGATGAGGTCGACCGCACGCGGACGCGTCTCACGCGACTCGTTCGTGCACACCACACCCGGCGGCTTGTTCAACGCGTAGTACCGCTTGCGCAGGCTGCGCGTCTCCAAGGTGCGCCCATCCACATCGATGGTGGCCGTCTCGGGGTCCACCTTCGAACCAAGCTCCGTGACGATGTCCCCATTCACCATCACGCTGCCGGAAGCGATCAGTTCGTCACAACGCCGCCGCGAGGCAACGCCGTGATCGGCGAGGAGTTTGTTGAGGCGCACCAGGCCCTCGGTGAGCTCCGGGGTCGGAGTGGCGCGCTTGGGTTGCGCGAGGGGGCGGGGTTGAGGCTTGGGGCGGGGTTTCATAGAGCGAGAGGCGGGGGACGCGGGCGTGCAGGATACTGGCCCCGATGAGTGTGCACGACTTGTAGGGCCCGAAACCGCATCCAAGGGGTCAAGAATGCAGATTGGCGAGGTAAAAGGACAACTCCTAGTGAGGGTAGTTAGGAGCCATCGCGGCCTACCGGGCGGTGCCTGACTTTGAGCCCCGGCTGGCCTGGCCATAGCCTGCTATCTGGAAGCTGGCCAACTGGCCTCGGGCTGGTAAGTCACCTTCATGACTAGACGGCGCCATCCTGCGTCTAGTCGCAGCATTCCGGATATTTGGGTCAAAATCGGCCTTTGGCGCCTGCGAGTCCTGCACATTCACCTAGGCCAGTATCACTAGCGTCCAAATTCCAGCATTCAGATTCCAAGCTTTCGACTTTCTCCCGACCAATCCTTCCCCACGGAATAATCTTCCGTTGTCCACCTCCCCCGACAACTGCCATGAACACCATCCCCCCCCACCTCGCGATCGCCGCTGCCGCCTCCCTGGCAGCAGCAGCCGGCTTAGGCTGGCTGGCCGCTCGCGCGGAGGCTCACGGCAGTCCTACCCTGCGCCTTGCCGACAACCGGCCGGTGACGATCACGGAGGCGCGTTACGCCCCCGATCGGCACACGGTCGAGCTGCGCGGCAATGTGCTTCCGGACCAAAAGACAGGCATCTTCCCCCCGACAGTTCGCATCGATCTGTCGTGTGATGGCCTTGGAGTGGTCGAGGTCCCCGTGCGCGCCGAGGGCGCGAAGGGAACTTGGGAGTGGACCCCTTGCAACCATGCGGTACCGGTTTCACCGGGTGCTGTGTGTGTACGGACCAGCTTCGGCGCTACGGCGCAGGAGTTCGTCCGGTAACCGAACCACTCGCGCTGCGAGTGCATTCAGGTAGGGCTTGGCGCGGGACCGCCAAGACTTGCCTTCAGGCCCCTGCGGAGGAGACACCGCGGGGGCCATCCTTTTGTAGCCCTAGGCCAAGGCTCGAGGCCTTTGAGCGGCAATAGAAATCTGAGATTTTTAGGCCGCAGGGAGGCTCTGCACGGAAGAAAGTTCTGGCGTCCAAGTCCCCGATAAGCAACCAACATCTGGTGCTTATCAATCTATACCCCCCTCTCTACACTATGAAGATCTCCCGTCTCGTCCCCGTCGTGGGTGCATCGGCCGCGTTGGCCGCCGGCGTCCTGTTCGTTGCCCAAAACCAGGCAGAAGCCGTTGCCCCGATCGACGCCTTCCCGCTGCCGGTGCTGCGTCCGGGCGCGGAAGCCATCGTCCTTGAAGGCACACTCACGGCGCTGGATGTCGCCACCCGTGTGGCCACAGTCAACAGCACCCGCGTGTTCATCCCCGCAGGCGTGCTCGTCGACACCACGCACGATGGAATCGGCGACATCACCCTAGAGCAGTTGGCAAACCCCAACCTGCCGTCCCCCGTGGGCGGCACGATGGCGGTCACCGGCGTGGCGCAGTCGGTTGACGGCCTCGCGCGCTTTACCGCCACCGGCGTCTACTGGGAGTTTGCGGAAAACGTCGTTGCAGGCCCCCTGGTCATGGTGGACGCGAATCTGGGCATGTTCCAGGTGAACGGCACGCCGGTGCAGATGACCTCGGACCCGCGCTTCTTGCCGAGTCTTTCGGACGCCAACGGCGTGCCGATTTCTGTAGCCGACCTTACGCCGGGCATCGGTAGCACGGTGGCGGTCGAGGGCTACCTCGAAAACGGCATCCTCATGGCCAAAGTGGTGGAAGCTGATGTCATCGCTCCGAGTGCCACGGACACGGTTGTGATTGATCGTGCGCTGTACGACGGTGGCAAGCGCACGGTGGAAGTCCGCGGCTGGATTACCGCGCACCCCGCAACGGGTGTGGTGGCTCCCTCGGTCCAAGTGGACCTTGGCTGCGACAGCATCGGTTTGGTGACCGTGAACGCGCTGTTGGACCCGCTCTTGGGTCAAGGCAACTTCCGCTACAAGCCGGCCAACAACTCGGTCCCGACGAACCCGGGCCAAGTCTGCGTGCGCTCGCCCAACGGTGGCGAGGCTCTGCGCAACTTCAACTGAGACTTGCTGGGAAGCTAGCTCAGGGCCGTCGCACGCACAGCGCGTAGGCGGCCACTGAGCAAGTAATCGCCCAAGCTCGCGGGTAGCAACCACGCCTCTCCGCGCTGCAACGACACCTCGAAGGCTCCTGCCTGCAAACGGCCGGAGCCTTCGAGCATAGTGAGAACCTGTGCGTAGCCCTCGGTGGCCAGAGCGCGTTCTCCATCGAGCTCCAGTAGATCCATCCGGAACAGTTCGCAGTCCACCAGCTTGCTGCGCTGCCAACCGGGCGACTCCTCCACGACACGCGCGGGGCGCGGTGTAAAGTTCACTGGACGCGCACAGCGCAGAGCTTGCGGCACATCTAGGCGCCGCGGACGACCATCCAAGCCTGGCCTATCCCAGTCGTACAGCCGCCAGGTCGTGTCCGAATTCTGCTGGACCTCCAAGATGGCGCTGCCGCCGCCGATGGCATGCACGGTGCCGCCTTCGATCAGGATGCACTCACCGGCGCGGGCCGGACTTTGCGCCAAGAGCTGCACACACGCCGGCGTGCCAGCGGCCTGCGCCAAGCGCTCGACCGTGACTCCATCCGCCAAACCAGTCCACAAACGAGCGTCCTCGTCAGCGGCGAGCAGGTACCACGCTTCGGTCTTGCTCTCGCCCAACTCGGGCGGTGTGTGCGGGCCCGGGTGGACCTGCACCGACAGAGGTTGCGAGGCATCGATGTACTTGACGAGCAGCGGAAAGCGGCCATTCGACGCGCGACGCGAGCGCCCCAGCAAGGCCGAGGCGTGAGCCTGCATCAACGCGTCCAGTGTCTGGCCTGCATACGGCCCCGAAGCAACCACCGATTGCTCCTCGGCACGATCGACGACCAGCCACACCTCACCAATAGCTGTGTCCGGTGGCAGGTCGATGCCCAACGCGGCCAAACGCCGGCCACCCCAGACCTTCTCGAAGGTGCGCGGCGCAAAGCGCAACGGCGGTAGAGGTCGTGCGCTCATGCGGGCTGCGAGCTGTGTCCAGCGTACTTGTCGGTCGCGGCGACGAGGGCCCTGGCAATGCCGGGCTCAAAGGCACTGTGGCCCGCATCCGGCACGATGACGAAGTCCGCCTGCGGCAAGCGCTGCGCCAAGTCATGTGCGCTTTGGATAGGACAGACCACATCGTAGCGGCCTTGAACAATGGTGGTCGGGATGTGCGCGATGAGGTGCGCATCGCGCAGCAATTGCTCATCTACCTCAAAGAAGCCGCGGTTCATGAAGTAGTGGCACTCGATGCGCGCGAACGCCAAAGCCTTGGTGTCC
>JBILXQ010000180.1:0-5752 GCA_044378375.1 Planctomycetota bacterium | reverse complement strand
CATGACCGCTTGCATGTCGTAGTTCATCACGCGGCTGATCGTGTCGAGCGTTTCTTCGCGCTTAGCAGCGTCCGGGATCTCTTCGGTGAGGTGCAGACGGAAGAGGCGCATGAACTCGGGGAAGGAGCCGACGAACCACTTGGTCGGCAAGTCGATGCGGTCGTGCACCTGGCCGACATTGAGGCGGTGCTCGAAGTGGTCGACGCCCCAGTCGCTACGCGCGCCGCCGAAGAGGCTGCGCACATAACCGGCCTGCGCGCGTTCGAGCTGCTGGCGCAGCGCGTTGAGCGGGACGCCCGCGCTGCGCGAGTACTCATCAAAGAAGCGCCGCGTGGCGCCGAAGGCGAACTGCCAGTCGTAGAACTCGCGGGCAATGCTGTCCGCGTGCTTCTCGGCCCACGGGATGAGGGCCTCCATCGTGCGGCGTTCGGCGTCGCCGATGCGAATGAACTGGCGACGCTCGGACAAGTTCTTCGAGTTGATGTTGAAGAACGACGCGAGCGAGGCGTGCGTGTGGTTCGAGGGTTTCACGGTCGTGTGTGGTGGTCGTAGGTCGTTGCGACTGGGGACCCGCGCGAAATGCGCTCGGGACTTGCGCCGCTCTGGCTCCCCTTGGTTCGGAAGCCGCCACTTCACACTTGATGGTTCTTTGACAGGAGTACCGTGGCCTACGAACTCGACCGTAGGCGCCAGCGGGAATCGTCTCGGAAACGGGTTCCTAGTCCCCCCAACACACCGCCTACACGCGCACTTCGACCGTGTCGTTCGCTTCGGCGACAGCGTAGGTCTTGGCCTTGCTGCACACGCCGCGCACCGGGGCGCCGGTCTTGGGATCGAAGTGATAGTTGTGCAGCGGACAGACCGCGTACTTGCCGTCGATCAACGGGCCACCGATCAGGCGCCCGCCATCATGCGGACAGGCTGCGTCGAGGGCATAGACCTTACCCTCAACACGGCACAAGACCACTTGACGACCACCAGCCAACGGATCGCCGAGATCGACGACCTTGCCCATGCCTTCTTGCAACTTGGAGGCACCGCTGATGAGCACGGGTTTGCCTCGGAACAGATCGAGCAGTCTGCGCAGCATGCGTGGATGCTAGCATCCCCCACCCAGCATGAAACCGGTCGTTTGCATCGATGTGGTCGGACTCTCGACACGCCAAATCAGCGCGGACACACCGCATCTGTGGCGGTTGATGCGCGAAGGTTGCGGGGCACCGATGCGGCCGATCCTGCCCGCGGTGACGTGCAGCGCGCAGGCGACCATGCTGACCGGGCTTGCCCCTAGTGCGCATGGCGCGGTGGGCAACGGTTGGTACATGCGCGACACAGGCGAGGCCAATCTGTGGCGCCAGTCGAATGCGCTGGTGACGGGTGAGAAGACCTACGAAGCGGTCAAGCGTCTGCATCCGCAAGCCACCACAGCCAAGATCTTCTGGTGGTGGAATTTGGGGGCGGCGGTCGACTACGCCATCACACCGCGACCGTACTACCCGGCGGATGGGCGCAAGATCCCGGCAGTGTATGCGGCTCCGCACGAGTACGGGGCCCAGCTCGAAGCCGAGCTGGGTGCGTTCCCCTTCTTTGACTTCTGGGGGCCGAAGAGCGGCTTGCCCAGCTCGCGCTGGCTGGCGGATGCGGCTGTCAAAACGATTGGACAGCGTCAACCCACCTTGACAATGGTGTACCTGCCGCACCTGGACTATGACCATCAGCGCTTCGGCCCGGATCATGCGCGGTCGTTGCAGGCGCTGCGCGAGGTCGACACCTTGGTCGGCGACATCCGAGCCGCAGCCGAGGCCATCGGCGCGGCCACCATGGTGGTCAGCGAGTACGCGATTGAAGAGGCGCACACGCCGGTGCACATCAATCGCGTGCTGCGCGAAGCGGGTTTGGCCGCAGTGCGCCAGACTCCTAACGGCGAGGTGTTCGACCCCTTTGGTAGCCGCGCGTTTGCGGTGGCGGACCATCAGGTGGCGCATGTGTACGCGAAGGACCGCAAGGCTTTGGACGCCGCGCGCGCCGTTATTAAGGACCTTGCGGGTGTGGCAGAGGTCTTGGAAGGCCCGTCGCGCGCGGCTGCGGGCCTCGACCATGCGCGAGCCGGCGATTTGGTCTTGGTGGCCAAGCCAGGTGCGTGGTTCACCTACTATCACTGGCTCGATGATGCCTGTGCGCCGGACTTTGCGCGCACGGTCGACATCCACCGCAAGCACGGCTACGACCCGTGCGAGTTGCTGCTGGATCCCAAGCTGCCTTTGCCCATGGCGCGCATTGCATTGCGCTTGCTGCAAAAGAAGCTGGGCATGCGCTACCTGATGGATGTGATCCCGCTCGATGCGAGCTTGATCAAGGGCACGCATGGTCGCGTGGATGCGGACCCATCGCGTGGTGCTGTGTTCCTGTGCTCGCAACCGTGGAGCGCGTGCGGTGGTGAGCCGCGCCACCAGCAAGCAGGCACGCCCATCGTCGCGATGGCGGAAGTCAAAGCACGCACGCTAGCGTTGATCTCGCGTGCATGAGCGAGGCAGCGCGCACGCGGCGGCTGAGGCCTTGGCAGGTGCCGAGCGTGCTGGCGCTCGGCATCGTGAGCTTCTTTTCCGATGTGGCCAGCGAGATGGTGGCTCCGTTGCTGCCACTCTTTTTGACAAGCAGCCTGGGAGCAGGTCCCGCGGCGTTGGGCTTGATGGAAGGACTCGCTGACGCAACGGCGAGCTTCCTCAAGTTGGTGTCTGGCGGGCTATCGGATCGTATGTCACGGCGCAAAGGCCTTGTTGGGTTGGGCTACGCCATCCCCGCCATCGCACGCCCCTTGATGGCCTTGGCCTCCAGTGCCGGACATGTGATCGCGATCCGCACCTTTGACCGTGTCGGCAAGGGTCTGCGCACTTCGCCGCGCGATGCGTTGTTGGCCGAAGCGGTGCCGCCTGAAACGCGCAGTGAGGCCTTTGGCTTTCATCGCGCGATGGATCACGCCGGTGCGGTGATCGGGCCGTTGGTGGCGGTGGTGTTATTGACTTGGTGCGCGCTGGATCTGCGCACCGTGTTCGCGCTGGCCGCGATTCCCGGTGCCATCTCCTTGGTGGTGTTGGTGTGGTTGCTCAAGGAAGCACCGCGCTCGCGCGAACTGCGCACTGTGAGCCCTATCCTCGCCCCGCCCGAGCGCGGCGAATGGCGCTTGCTGTTGCCGATGGGCCTCTTCACCTTGGCCGCCACCAGCGACCTGTTCGTGGTGTTGCGCGCCCAAGAGGTGTTGGGTGTGCAAGACTCCTTGTTGGCCTTGCCGCTGTTGTGGGTGGGCCTGCACATGGTCAAGAGCAGCTCGGCGTTGTTGCTCGGGCGCTTGGGCGACCGCATCGGCTTGTCAAAAACGCTGGGCAGCGGCTTCCTGCTGTTCGCGGCCGTCTACGCCGGACTTGCGTGGGCGCAAACACCTGCGTTGGTGCTCGCGCTCGCCTTGGCACACGGCATTCACACCGGTTTGGTGGAAGGCCCTGAACGCGCCATGATCGCCGCCTTTGCGCCGCCGCAACGCCAAGGTGCCGCGTTCGGCCGCTACCACTTGGTCACAGGGTTGCTGGCGCTGCCTGCAGGCGCGATGTTCGGTGCGCTGTGGCAAGTGCATGGTTCGAGTACCGCTTTCCTTGCGGCCGCGGGTGTAGCCGCAACAGCCGCCGTGTGTGTGTGGTTGCTGCCGCCGCAGCCACAGTCGCAACTGCGCTCTTAGGGCGCGTACTCAACCCGCAGCGCGCGTGAGAGCCCGACACCCGTACCGTCGCTAGCCTGCACATCGCGGTACAACGCTTGGTAGAAGCGCGTGGTACCCATCATCGTCGGCAGGATGTTCGGCGTGTAGTACGCATCGCCAAAGCCACTCAACGTCCACAACGCATCGCGCGTGAACGGACTGCCCACCAAGCGCAGCCCGCCATAGAGCGGCGCAGCGCCATAGTTGTTGGACGATACGAGCACCGCGTACTGCGCAGGGATGCCGCCATACAACTGAATCGTGAAGCCAGCACCAGGTGCGGGGCTGCCATAGCTGACCAATGTGGCCGCAATGCCGCTGGAGTTGCGCTTGCCGGGACCATAGCCCACCGAAGCGCTGGCGCTGGCGGACGGCACAGCCGGTCCAAGTGCAAGGAACTCCACATCATCCACGGCCCAACCACCGAGCTGCACACTGCCATCGGTCTTGAGCTCGAACTCCACCACCACACCCGCACGATTGTCGGCCTGCGCCGAGATGTCGACGACTTGCTCGCTCCACGCGCTGTCGTTGGAGATGGCACTGGCGGAGTTCGTCCACACGATCGCGCCGTTGACACGAATGCGCGCTTGATCAAAGGTCGAGAGCTGCGTCGACAACCAACGCTTGTAGCGCAGCGTCACGCCATAGCGCGCCGTGAAGTCCTGCGGCGGAGAGCGCAACCACGTGTGCATGTTGGCTTGGTAGCTGCCATTGCCGCTGGGCGCGATGTCCGTGCCAAAGCAGTATGGTGCCGAGGCAGCTACCGAAGGATCACGCCACGAAATCGGCGTAGTACCTTGCACGACATTGCCGCTCTTACCGGCAGGCACGCCATGTTCCCAATCGTTCGTGAGGTTCGCCGTGTCGCCGTAGGTGCCGCTCGTCCAACCTGCGGTGCCTGCATCAAAGCGCTCGATGCTCACAACGGCGGGCGTACCAATGCGGAAGCCATACGTGACCGCAGGCGCTGCTTGTGGTGCATAGACGGTCGTGCCCAACGCATCGGAGGCGCGCACATACCAGTCCACTTGCGCCGGGGAGATCGCCGGCGGAATGTGGTGCGACCAACGCTGCTCGCCTTGGGCGACGAGGTCGACCTCTTGCCATGCGCTACCGTTGACGCGGTGGAACAGCTTGGCTTCGGTCAAGGCTTGGCCAAACTGCGGCACGATGCGGCAGTCAATCGGGTAAGGCCCGCGCTCTGTGCTCTGATCGGCGATCAGCGGCAAGCTCTCGATCGTCAAGGGACGCAAGTCCACGCCAGGGAAGCCTTGCGCGCGAAAGCCACCGTCAATTTGCGGGTAGTGCGGTGTGCCGTTGTTGAGGTTGGCGTCATTGTCATCCAGCAGCAACCACTGCGTCTCGATCACCGACTTGATGGCACCTTGGCTGTAGGCATTCATCCACGACAGGTACAACAGATCCGCCGTCGCATCGCCGAGCGCATTGCCCAAGGCTTGGTTGAGGCGATCGCGCACCTTCCACGCGGCTCCCATCCACACTTCGCCGTCAGCGTGCACTTCGCCATAGCAGCCACCGAAGAGGTCGCCACAAAACTGGCGTGTGTTCCAACCGCTGCGGATGCCGCAACCCGGACCGCAGAAGTCCTGCCCCACGAGCGGCGTGTCGTACAAGTACATCGCAGCCACATCGGCGTTGCCTTCGCCCATGCCATCCGGGCCGTTGCCAAGCCCGTAGCGGTCATTAAGCCAATGCCCGCATTCATGCGCAATCACCGTGGAATACGCGGTATTCACGCACGAACCACCCGCTTGGAAGTAGTTCGTGGAGCTGCCGTTGTAGTACGCGTTGCAGGTCTGCGCGAGGTTCACATTCGCGGTCATGACAAAGTCCGCGGTGGCGTCATTCGGCAGCACCGAACGCACCCAATCGCGCAGGAGATTGACATGGTGGAAGGCGTTGCCCTGCGCCGTGATGAGCGCGGTCGAAGCCGGATTCATCGTCAGAGTCGTGCTGCTGTTCGCCGGCACGGTCTGC
>JBILXQ010000179.1:0-5756 GCA_044378375.1 Planctomycetota bacterium | reverse complement strand
ATTCGTGCACCGTGCCTTTGGGGATCATCGCCACCTTGTAGGTCTTGACTCCCGAAGGTGTGCTGCCTTGCGGAGCCGTGTCAGGCGTGCACGCAGCGACAAGTAGGACAGGCAGGGCCAGAGAGTGGAGGGCGTGGTGCATGGTTGTGTGCAGCGAGGGGCTGCGAAACAGGACCTCATCCTAGCTGGATGACCTAGCGCGCGGCTATCCTCGTTCCGCGATGTCAACAGGTTCGGACACGGATGTACCGCGACGCAGGGTGGCGTTGATGGTGACTTGTCTGGTGGACCAGCTGGCGCCCGAGGTAGGCGTGGCCACGGTGCGGCTGCTGCGCCGCCGTGGTGTGCAGGTGGAGTTCCCGCAGCTGCAGACGTGTTGTGGTCAAGCGGCGTGGAATAGCGGCCTGGCCGAGGAAGCGCGCGCACTGGCTGAGCGCACGATCGAGATCTTTGAACCCTATGAGGCGGTCGTGGCGCCTTCAGGCTCGTGCATGGGCATGCTGCACCATGGCTACCAGCAGATCTTCCGTGACGATGAGGCTTGGCTAAGGCGTGCACGAGATTTAGCGCGCAAGAGCTTTGAGTTGTCGCAGTACCTCGTGCACGAGTTCGGCCTATCGTTCGCGGCGGTGGCTGGCGTGGATGAGCACGCAACGCAGGTCGCGACCTATCACCCTTCGTGTCATGCCACACGCATTTTGGGTGTGGCGGATGAACCGTTGCAGCTGTTGCGCGCTGTCCGCGGCTTGCAGTTGGTGCCCTTGCCGCGAGCCGAGGACTGCTGTGGCTTTGGCGGGACCTTCTGCGCCAAGTTGCCGGAGCTATCAAGCGCCATCGTGGAGACGAAGGTCGCTCACATCGCCGCTACCGGTGCACAGTGTTTGGTCTCTACCGATGTTGGGTGCTTGGCCAACATCCGCAGTGCGTGCGCACACCGTGGTTTGCCTGTGGAGGTCCTGCACCTCGCTGAGGTCTTGGATCGGCAAGAGGTCGCCAAGTCATGAGTGCTCATGGCCTGACCGATGACTTCCTCCAGCGTGCACAGCATGCCTTAGGTCAAGACTTCTTGCGTCAGGCTGTGCGCAAGACAACCGATCGCTTGCGTGACGGTCGTGCGCAAGCGGTCCGGGAAGCGGGTGACTTCGAAGCCTGGCGCGATGCGCTCTCCGCAGCGCGCCGTCGTGCCATTGCTCGCCTCGATGCCGTGTTGCGAGTGTTTGTTGAGCGCGCGAGTGCTCATGGTGTGCAGGTGCATTTTGCGGCGGATGCAGCCGAAGCGTGTGCCATTGTCGTCGAGCTTGCGCGGGCCAAAGGAGCGCGACTGGCAGCCAAGGGTAAGTCGATGCTCTCTGAAGAGATCGAGCTGAACCAAGCCCTTGAAGCGGCCTGTGTCGAGGCCTTGGAGACCGACCTAGGCGAGTGGATCATCCAGCTCGCAGGCGAGCGGCCTTCCCACATCATCTTGCCCGTCGTGCACAAGCCGCGAGCGGAGATCCGCGAGCTCTTTGAACAGCACGGTGGCGTCACCTTGAGCGATGAGACCAAGGTTCTCGCCGGCTACGCGCGCGATCGCTTGCGCGCCGAGTTTTTGCGTGCCGACCTTGGTATCACGGGTTGCAACATGGCGATTGCGGAGACTGGTGCCGTGGCCTTGTTCTCGAATGAAGGCAACGGGCGCATGGTCTCGACCTTGCCCAAGACGCACATCGCGTTGATGGGCATGGAGCGCATCGTGGAGACGCGCGCGGACTTCGTGGGCTTGATGCGCCTCTTGCCACGCAGTGCCACTGGGCAACGCATCACGACGTATGTCAATGTGCTGCACGGCCCGAAGCGCACTCATGAGCTCGACGGCCCTGAAGAGCTGCACGTGGTTGTGGTGGATGCAGGCCGCAGCCAACAGCTGGCGGATCGCGACTATCGTGAGGCGCTAGCATGCATTCGCTGTGGTGCTTGCCTGAACGCTTGTCCGGTGTACAGCACGGTTGGCGGACATGCCTATGGAACGGTGTATCCCGGGCCTATCGGCGCGGTGATTGAACCGCTCTATGCTCGTGACGATGAGCGTCGGGCAGAGCTAGCCAACGCATCCACGTTGTGTGGGGCCTGCCATGAGGCCTGTCCCGTCCGCATTCCCTTGCACGATATGCTGGTCAGCTTGCGACAGGCCAATGCGCGCCAAGGACGAGGTGATCGCAGCGAACTGGCACTGCAACGCGTGGCTGCGCGTGCTATGGCCGTACCGTTCGTCTATGCAGGAGGCGGCGCTGTTGCGCGTTGGTTCGGACGGTTCGTAGCCGGAGACGGTGCTTGGCCGCGTTTTGTGCTGCAGCATACGCCGGTGCTGCAGACCATGGCGCGCCAGCGCGTGCTGCCCCAGCCGCCACTGCGCGCTTTCCGCGATCAGTGGGCCGACTTGGTCCGCGAAGACATGCGAGGCTCGGATGGACGCTGAGTCGTTCTACGCGCGCATTGCTTCCGCTTTAGGTGGGCCATCGCCTGCGCTTCACTTGCCAGCTGCGCGCAAGACAGCGCCTGTTGCGGCGACCGTGACGGAACGGCGTGCATGGGCGCACTTGGCCAGCGAGCGCTTGCGCATTGTCGGCGGCAGCGCCGAATGCGTGCCGCGTTCCCAGCTCGCCTCTCGTGTGCAGGAGTTGGTGGGTGCGTCACCGGTCGTGCGTGTGGCTGATGCCTTGTTGCCTTCAGAGGTCCTGTCGGTGCTTGACCAGGCCACCGTATGCACGGCTGTAGATGCCCACACGTGGCGTGAAGCGTGTGCCGCCGCGACATGGGGAGTCACCGACGCCGATGCGTGGATCGCTGAGACAGGCTCGGTGCTGTTATGCGCGCAACGCGATCGTCCGCGTGCCACCAGTCTGTTGCCGCGCCACCATCTGGTGATCGTTCCGCTGGAGCGCGTGATCCCTAGACTAGAGGGAGCTCTCAACGCGATGGTGGACACACCTAGTCAGTGGTTGTTGGTTACCGGCCCCAGTCGCACTAGCGATATCGAGAACGACCTGACCATTGGTGTGCACGGCCCTGCTGTGCTGCATGTGCTGGTGGTGGATGAGGAGACTGACTGATGGACACGCTATTTCGATTGGACGGCAAGACGGCTGTGGTGACGGGCGCTGGCTCGGGCATCGGCGAAGCCATTAGCGAGTTGTACGCAGCGCGAGGCGCACGCGTGGTGCTCGTGGATCTCGATCATGCTGCGGCTGCAGCGGTAGCACAGCGCATCACAGCCAACGGTGGTGATGCGTGGGCCTTGCCCTGCGATGTTTCGCAAGAAGCCTCCGTGCAGGCAATGGTGCAGACCGTGCGCCAACGCCATGCACACATCGCCATCTTGGTCAACAACGCAGGTGTCGCGCATGTGGGCAATGCCCTGACCACGACCGCCGCCGACTTCGAGCGTCTCTTTCGCGTGAATGTGCTGGGTGTGCATCATTGCACGCAAGCGGTACTGCCCTCGATGATCGAGCATGGCGGTGGGGCAATCGTGAATCTCGCGTCCATCGCATCCTTCATTGCGCTCAAGGATCGTTGGGCTTACTCCATGACCAAGGGGGCTGTGCTTGCGATGACGCGCGCGACGGCTCTGGACTTCGTGGACCAGAAGGTGCGTTGCAACTGCGTGGCCCCCGCGCGCATCCATACGCCCTTTGTCGATGGTTTCGTGGCCAAGAACTACCCCGGCCGCGAAGACGAGATCAAGGCCTCGCTCGCCAAGTACCAACCGGTAGGGCGCATGGGTACTCCACAAGAGGTCGCACAGTTGTGCCTCTACCTTGCGAGTGACGAGGCTTCCTTTGTGACCGGTGCGGCCTATCCCATCGATGGCGGTGTGATGATGCAGTGAGCCGCAATGTGGCGATGAGTGCTTGCCCGCCGAGCCAGCTCTGTGCGATCCTTTTGACATGAAGCTCGTCAGATTTGGGCCAGTCGGCAAGGAAGCCCCGGGGGTCCTGTTGGAGGATGGCACGCGCCTCGATTGCCGTGCCGTTGCACAGGATTGGAATGAGGCCTTCTTCGCGCATGGTGGTCTCGAGCGCTTGGCCGCGTGGCTCGCGGCGAGCGCTAGTACTGCGCCCCGTGTGCATTCGGATGCGCGTTGGGCCTCGTGCGTAGCGCGTCCCAGCAAGATCATCTGCATCGGCCTCAACTTCGTCGACCACGCCAAGGAAACGGGCAAGGACATCCCGACGGAGCCGGTGATCTTCTTCAAGGCGACCACTGCGCTGTGCGGGCCGAATGATGATGTGCACATTCCGATCGGAGGCACCAAGCTCGATTGGGAAGTCGAGCTGGCCTTCGTGATCGGCAAAGAAGCACGCCATGTGCCTGTAGAGAAGGCGCTGGAGTATGTGGCCGGTTACTCGCTGCACAACGACTACTCGGAGCGAGCCTTCCAATTGGAGCATGGCGGGCAGTGGGTCAAGGGCAAGAGCTGCGATACCTTCGCTCCGCTGGGGCCGTACATGGCCACGCGTGATGAGGTTCCGGATCCGCAGAACCTCGCCATGAAGTTGGAGGTCAATGGCGTGCTGCGCCAGAACGGCCATTCGAAGAACATGGTGTTTGGGGTGGCGCACTTGGTGTCGTACCTCTCGCGCTACATGACCCTTTTGCCTGGCGATGTCATCTCCACCGGTACGCCCGCTGGCGTGGGGTTGGGATTCAATCCGCCGATCTACTTGCGCGAAGGCGACGTCGTCTCTTTGTCCATCGACAAGCTGGGTGCCTCGCGTCAACGGGTGGTGCAGGAACGCTGAGCGTGCGTCGCTTCGGCCAAACACTGGGCATTCGTCCCGAGTGCCTTGCGGAGTACAGGCGTCAGCACGCGGCTATCTGGCCTGAGATCGCGCAGGCCATTCACGCTGCGGGCATCCGCAACTACTCGATCTTTGTGCGTGGCAACCAGCTGTTTGGGTACTTCGAGTACGAAGGGCCTGACGAAGAGTACACCCAGCGCATGGCGCGCTTGGCTGAGGCGCCACGCATGCGTGAGTGGTGGAATTTGATGGAGCCTATGCAGGTGCCCGATCCAGAGCGCAAGCATGGTGCTTGGTGGACAGACATGGACGAGGTCTTTCACCTTGACTGAGTCACACCTGCAACAGCGTTGGCCCTTGCCTACGGCACCTTTGCCGGTCGGTTTGATTGGCGCAGGTGGCATCGCGCGTACGGCGCACCTGCCTGCGTATGCCAAGCTTGGTGTGCAGGTGGCCTCGGTTTATGACATCGATCACGCTGTGGCGCGCAAGCTCGCGCGTGACTTTGGGATTGCTGACGTTGCGAACAGCCTTGAGGCCCTGTGTGAACGCGAGTACGCCATCTACGATGTCGCTGTACCGGCCAGTGCTCAAGCGGCGATCTTGCGCGCTCTGCCGGATGGCTGCGCCGTCTTGTTGCAAAAGCCCTTGGGGGAAGCGTTGGCTGATGCACAAGAGCTTGCTGCGCTTGCGCGTCGCAAGGGGTTAGTTGTGGCCGTCAATCTCCAGTTGCGGTTTGCGCCCAATGTGCTCGCACTCAAGTCGCTGCTCGCGCGTGGTGTATTGGGCACCATCCATGATGTGGAAGTGCGCACGAACACGTGGACCCCGTGGCACACATGGGGCTTTTTGGCCGGCATTTCGCGCATGGAAGTGCTGTACCACTCGATTCATGCCTTGGACTTGGTGCGTGAGCTGCTGGGCGAGCCACTCGGCGTGCATTGCTATGCCGACCGTGATCCAGCGTTTCCTGAT